>JARJMX020000178.1 GCA_029335925.2 Gammaproteobacteria bacterium | reverse complement strand
CACAAAATGCGCGCGGACGCCCTCCACGGAGACCCACACCTCCAAGAAACTATCGCCCGGGATTTCAAGGGGGAGGCGGATATCTCTCAAGGCGTCCTACTCAAGGTTACCGACAAACAAGATGCCGTTACCGGGCTTGTTTATGTTGTGGGGGACTATAGCCGACGGGGGATAACGAAAAGGCAGCACCTTGCCTACGGAGGCGGAGCTTATGGTGATGGTCAAGGCCAAGATGATCCACACCGGCATGAACATCGGCAGGACGACCATAAAAAAGGCCAGAAAGAAGGCCGCCATGCCGAAGTTGAACGGATCGGCCAAGGATTCGGCGATGCGCGTCCCCCAAGGGCGAACATCGACGATCTGTTCGCCTTTGGTAATCTCGTAAGGGTTTTTCATCGTCAGGCCATCGATGCTTAAGATGGAATAACACGCTGGATTATAACAAAACCAGCGCATCCTCGTAGCCAAAAGGGCGGCCTTGGTTTGTGGCCTATCGGCGCAAGGCTGGGCCGCCCTTGCAAACCCATCCCATCAAGGAATAACATCCTCGCCGTGGATGGGTTCGACGCGGGGAGATCAGAGGAGATCAGGACGGAAAGAAAAGTGTCACCTTAAGCGGCGAGGCTTGGGCGGGCGCGGTTGATTAAGAAGGTCTTCATCCATTCCTAATCGCGTGGCCTCGTGTTTGCTATACCGGGGCTTGCGCTTAGGTGGTGTTTTTATCTTGACTTTTCGCGGGGATTCGTCATCATCAAAATCCTCAAGGATGTTCTTTCCGTGAATTTTCATAGGAAGGACAAGGTCTCCCGTTGGTTGAAAGAAACGAAACGATGCTGAACATACATCCTCATGCCTAGAAGGTCAACATCCATACGCTCTGCATGTTGACAAAGAATAGACAGAGGGTAAAATATACTCTTCACCCCAAGCCCCAACCTTGCCCCATCCTCTTAGGGTCAAGCCAAGCCTTGGGGGTAACCCATCATCCGCCCCTGGCCGTAAGCCTTCCCTCATGGATTCAGGGACCGCCGAGCCCTGGGGCTTTTTTTCGACGAAAAGACTTGACAAGAAGCCAACCAAGAGTATAGAATCCCTTCACGCTCTCCTTAAATTGAGGCGGCAGCGCAGCAGAAGTGGGTCAGTGGCTTTTGTTGCGTTCGCCGCCTTTTTTTTGCAAGCGGCGTGCTCTACGGGCGCGAGAGATGGCGTTAAAGCTGAGCCCAAAGCCCCCCTTTGGCAAACCGAAGCCCAACAGCACTGGCCTTCTGGGCCGGTATAAGATCGACAGGCCGCAAAACACCGCCGTCCATCCTTTGAAACCAGCGATCAGGCTGGATCGTATCCACACTCGACTTGCTGACCCCAAAACGCACGAAAAGCCTACGCCGTGCCTCGCCTATGGGAGGCCGCCCCCTGCTGTCCGTGGCCTGCTTGGCCTCGTGTTCGCTCATGGGGGCAAGGTAAGCGCACCATTGGGCATGATCCACCAAGACCGACGCCCCGCGCGCCGCATACAGTGTGTCGACTTGGTTTTTGAGCGCGCTTGTTTTGCTAACATGGTGCAAGTACAGCACCGCCGCCCCGGTGGCAACGGCCATGGACGCCATGTTCGACATGACCTTGGCCATGTCCGCATGGCTGTTTTTCACGCGCATGTCGCCCAACCCTCAATGTAGCCCATACATCCAAGAACGATCCAAAACGCTCCTATCCTCGCCACTGAGCTTTCGAACGGCCGCCTCATCCGCCACGGTCCAGCCCCGGTGGTCAGCCAGATGCCACAGATTAAAATCCTCAGGCAAACACCCCACATGGGCCGCCACGTGCGCCACGGTTCCTCCATGATGGTCCGCTAAATCCCATTGGCTAAAGTCCTGTGGGAGCGTCTCGGACAGGGCTGCTTGGTGGGCGACGGTCCAGCCGGTGGCATCCGCCAAACGCCATTGGTCAAACCCCTTCGGCAGATGGCCGTACATGGCCGCCACATGGGCGACGGTCTGGCCGCTGTGATCGGCCAAATCCCATAGCTCAAAATCCTTCGGCAACGAACCGTACTTGGCCGCTTCATGGGCGATGCTCCACCCACGCGCTCCCGTCAACCTCCAGAGATAAAATCCCTTAGGTAAACGGCCATACCGCGCCATGCGAAAATACCTTTGAACGGCTTCCTTAAGGATATCCAGAGCGTTTTCGATCACAACCTATCTCTCTTACTGGTGGATGACTCCTATTATAAATCAACAGTAGCCAACAATCCAAATCCACCTTTTGGAAACGTTACGCTTCGCAATCACGGCCGCAATCGTTCCTCGGTATTTTCATCGGTCTGATCAGCATCGTGATCATCATAGGGCACATCGGCCATCACCGGCTTCCACTCGTCATTCGGCCCCGTTCTTGCCAAGATGAACAAGTTGTTGAGCAGAATCTTGGTCGCCTTATCGTCCTTAAGCGCCTCATCAAGGCGCTCATGGAATGCTACATGGCCAGCATTGTTTTCGCTTCGCACGATGGGCTTGGCCCACTTCTGAGTCTCTTGTGCAATGACACTGCGAACGTAGGATTCTAGGGCAGAAGGCTTCATGATTTTCACCTGTGTTGTAAGTTGAGCAATATCTTTAGGCAGCAAGCCGAATTATGGACGGGGCGAATCCGTCCACGCCACCCCTTCCGGCAGGCGTCCATACTGGGCCGCCACCTGCGCGACGGTTCGGCCCTCTTCATCGGTCATATCCCACCGGTCAAAATCCTCGGGAAGATAACCATACCGCACCGCTATATGCGCCACAGTTCGGCCCTCCTTGTCCGCCAAATCCCATTGATCAAACCCCTTGGGCAAGGCCCCAAAACAGGCCGCCTCGTGGGCGACGGTCCAGCCTCGATGGTCGGCCAAATCCCACTGGTGGAACCCTTCCGGCAAGCGTCCCCGGCCGTAATAAGCCACTTCATGGGCAACCGTCCAGCCGTCCTTGTCGGCCAAGCTCCATTGATCAAACGCCTTGGGCAAGCGCATCCAGTAGGCGGCCTCGTGCGCCACCGTGCGGCCATCTTTATCGGCCAAGTGCCATTGGTCAAACCCCTTGGGCAAAGACCCCGCATAGGCCGCCACATGCGCCACAGTGCGACCGTACTGATCGGCCAAATCCCACTGGTCAAATCCCTTGGGTAAGCGACCATGGGCGGCTGCCTCATGGGCGACCGTCCAGCCGCGATCATCGGCCAAGTCCCAAGCATCAAACCCCTCAGGCAAAAGCCCCAAGCGGGCCAAACGCGCGGCTTTAACATAGTTCCTGTGAAGGTCATCCATCTTCATAAAAATCATCCCCGTTCATCTTCATAAGCACTCTTTTTGCCATTCATTGAAAAGAAAAAGGGCCGCTCGTTGCGGCCCCCTTCATTGTATCCGCCTTACTGGCATTCATCAAGGGCGGGGGGCGGGAGATTCATTGTCATCATTGTCATACCAATCTCCGCATTCCCATAAATCATGATGATATTTGTCTAGTTCATCAGCAACGGTTCGGCCATCTTTGTCCGTCCAATCCCAATGGGTAAAGTTTTCCGGTAGGGTACCGTTCCTTGCCGCGACATGCGCCACCGTATACCCTCGATGGTCGGCTAAGTCCCAACGATCAAAGCCTTCGGGGAGTTTTCTGCAATCGGCCGCCTCGTGGGCGACGGTATAACCATCTTGATCAGCCCAATCCCATCGGTCAAAGCCTTCCGGCAGGTGCCCCCCTCGTGCCGCCACATGGGCCACGGTTCGGCCCTTGTGGTCCGCCCAATCCCAATGGGTAAAATCCTTGGGCAATCGTCCACGTTCGGCGGCAGCATGGGCGACGGTATAACCGCTTTTATCCGCCCAATCCCAATGATCAAACCCTTCGGGTAAGCATCCTCCCCGCGCGGCTTCGTGGGCCACTGTCTCACCGCTCTCATCCGCCCAATCCCAATGCTGAAAGTCCTTGGGCAAACGTCCACGCCATGCGGCCGCATGGGCCACCGTCCAGCCTGAAGGGGTGGCCAAATCCCACCGGTCAAAATCCTTGGGCAAATGGCCAAAGGGCGAGCGCGCGGCTTCATGCGCGACCGTCCAGCCTTTCCTATCCCTCAAATCCCATAGGTTAAAATTCGCGGGGAGATTTCCATGCTTCGCCGCTTCATGGGCGACGGTCCAACGACTAGGGTATTCATCCCCCAGCGAAACGTTGCTATATTCGATGTCCCATTGATCAAAATGTTCGGGCAGATGACCATACCTAGCGGCGATATGAGCGATGGACCAGCCCTCACGATTGATCAAGTCCCACTGATCAAAATCCTTAGGCAAGCGGCCATGCTTAGCCATCTCAGTATAGAGATCATTTATGAGATGCTCATAAGCGACGTGAGATGGGTCCATCGTGAACAGGCGACGCCGGATGTCGCGGGTGGCGACTTCATAATCTGACTTTTCCAAAGCCGTTTTCATGAGATGAAGACGAAGGTCAAAATTCTTGAGAAAATCATGAATAGCCATGATCAGCCCCCTTGGTGTTTGGTTGAAAGCCCTATGGTGTTAGGCTTAAGACAGGCGCACAGATTTTAGGGTCTCCTCTTCTGCTTGTTCATCAAGCACATACACATACTCCTGCTCAAAGTCCTGCTCCTTGGGATAGTGACCGAAGCGTGCGGCCACCTGCGCGACGGTTTGGCCGCTGTGATCGGCCCAATCCCAATGCTCAAAATCCTCGGGCAATTCGCCTGAGCGGGCGGCCTCGTGGGCCACCGTCCAGCCGTCATGATCCGCCAAGTCCCAGCGGTTAAAATGCGCTGGAAGATGCCCATATTGGGCGGCAACATGAGCGACGGTGCGGCCGTATTGGTCGGCCAAGTCCCATGCCTCAAAAGTAACGGGCAAATAGCCATACTCGGCGGCCTCGTGGGCCACGGTCCAGCCTCGGTCATCCGCAAGAGACCACTGGTTAAAATCTTGGGGCAGGTGACGATAGCGGGCAGCCACATGCGCCACCGTATCTCCATTGCGATTCGTTAATCCACAATGGTCAAAGTCCTTAGGCAAGCGCCCCCAGATAGCCGCCACGTGGGCGACGGTCCAGCCGTGGTGGTCCATTAAATCCCAGCGGTCAAACCCCACAGGGAGATGCCTATGCTGGGCGGCCATATGCGCGACGGTCCAGCCGTCGTGATCAGCCCAATGCCAATAGGTAAAATTCTCCGGCAAGAATTGGTTTTGCACGGCCACATGCGCCACCGAACGTCCCTCATGATCGGTGAGATACCAGTGGTGGAACCCTTCCGGTAATGTCCCATGCTGAGCGGCTTCGTGAGCAACAGACCAGCCGTTTTGGTCAGCCAGATGCCAGCGGTTAAAATCCTTGGGCAGGTTCCCATGCTGAGCCGCGACGTGCGCAACCGTCCAGCCATTTTGGTCGGCTAGATGCCAGAGGTTAAAATCCTTGGGCAGGTTCCCATGCTGAGCCGCGACGTGCGCGACGGTATAGCCATTCTTATCGGCCAAATCCCATCGATCAAAGTCCTTCGGAAGACGACCGCTGGTGGCCGCCTCATGGGCGACGGTCCAGCCGTCCTTGTCCGCCCAATCCCATGCCTTAAAATCCGACGGCCATGCTCTATACCGCGCGGCAATATGCGCCACCGTCCAGCCGGAAGCGGTGGCCAGCCCCCATTGGTTGAAATGCTCGGGCAAATAATCGCTCTCAGCGGCTTGGTGGGCGATGGTCCAGCCCTGTTCATTGGCCATATCCCATCGGTCAAAATGAACAGGCAAAAGGCCAAATGTGGCCATGTCCAAATAGTGCTGAGCCATGTGATGGGTCATGATCTTGTTCCTTTACAGCAGATAAAAACAAGCGGGCCGCCCTTTAATAAATCCGGTAATCATCCTCATAATCATCCTCATAATAATCATCCTCCTCGCTTTCCTTGTAGGTCAACTCCCATTTACAAAAACCCTTGGGCAAATGGTTGTGTTTGCTTGCAATGTAAGCCACGGTTTCATCGTTATCGTTGGTGAGTTCCCACTGATCGAACCCCTCAGGAAGATGACCATATTCAGCCGCGACATGCGCCACGGTATGGTTATGGCGATCCGCCAAATCCCACTGATCGAACCCCTCAGGAAGGTGGCCGTATTCCGCCGCCACGTGGGCCACCGTCCGACCGTCCTTGTCGGCGAGCTTCCACTGATTGAAGTCCTTCGGCAGAAAACCCGTTTCTGCGGCAATGTGCGCGACGGTCGTCCCGTCTTTATTCGCCAAACTCCACTGGTTAAAATCCGCAGGCAAAGGATAATCGACGACCGCCTCATGGGCGACTGTCCAGCCGTACTTGTCCGCCAAATCCCAACGGCTAAAACCCTCGGGCAATACCCCAAGCGAGGCCGCCTCGTGCGCTAACGTTCGGCCAAAGGGGGATGTTTTCATATCCCACTGGTTAAAATCCTTCGGCAGGGTTTCGTATAGGAGGGCCGTTTCAGCCACAAGATTACCCTTTTTGTCGGCAAGCTCCCATTGGTTAAAACCCTCAGGCAAATGGCCGCATCGGGCGGCTTCGTGCGCGACGGTCCAGCCGTTCTCGTCGGCCAAATCCCACTGATTGAAGTCCGCAGGCAAGCGCCCCTCGCGGGCCATCTCGAAATAGGCTTGGGTCTCGGTCATGGTATGATTCCTCATAGTATGATTCCGCTCCTAATGCGGAATAAACCTGAAAGGGCTTAAGACGGCGAGGGGCGGCTGCTTGACTCATCATCATCCGATTCGAGCAAGTCCCAACGGTCGAAATCTTCAGGGAGATGATTGCACTTGTATGCGAGGTATGCGACCGTGCGGCCCCATCCGTCAGTCAAGTCCCACTGGTCAAAACCCTTGGGTAAGCAACCACGCTGCGCCGCTTGATGGGCGACGGTCCAGCCGTTATTCGTGGCCAAGTCCCACCGATCAAAGCCTTGGGGCAAGTCCCCCTTGTAGGCCGCTGCATGAGCGACGGTATAACCGCTTTTATCGGTCCAATTCCAATGGCTGAAACCTTCAGGCAGATGCCCATGCAGCGCCGCCACATGAGCGACCGTCTTCCCGCTGTGATCGACCCAATCCCAGTGATCAAACTCCTTGGGCAAGTAACCATGCCCCGCTGCCTCATGGGCCACGGTCCAGCCCTTTTTATCCGCCCAATCCCAATGCTTGAAATCCTCCGGCAATTGTCCAGAACAGGCCGCTTCGTGTGCGATAGTGCGCCCATCCTTCGTCGCCAAATTCCATCGGTCAAAATCTTTGGGGAGCTTGCCATAGCGAGCCAACAGGTGGGCCACCGTCACGCCTTGCTTGTCAGTCCAATACAAATGACTGAAGTTCTCAGGGAGATGACCGTTGGCGGCTGCCGCGTGCGCAACGGTCCAATTGTGCTTGCTCACCAAACTCCATTGATCGAAATTCTTCGGAAGATGGCCCCATCGGGCGGCCTCGTGAGCCACGCTCCAGTTATCGCTGTCCCTCAAATCCCACCGATCAAACCCCTCAGGCAAAGTCCCGTTCTCGGCAGCCACATGCGCGACTGTATCCCCCCCATGGTTGGTTAGCTCCCATCGATCAAATCCCGCAGGCAAGTACCCCCATCGGGCCGCCTCATGGGCGACGGTCCAGCCGCTACTCGTGGCCAAGTCCCATCGATCAAACCCCTCGGGCAAAGTCCCATGCCGGGCGGCCTCGTGGGCCAAGGTCCAGCCGTGCTCGACCCGTAAATCCCAGCGCCTGAAATCAGCAGGCAATGAACACACGCGAACTATCTCAAAATACGTATTGATATTATGAGGCCCGCGTCCGCCTCGGATCAGCGCGTGCGCTACGGTCTCACCGTTGCGGTCCGCCCAATCCCAGTGATTGAACCCCTCCGGAAGCCAGCCGTATTTTTCCGCCATCATATGCGCGATGGTCCAACCGTTGTGGTCCGCCAAATCCCATTGGCAAAAATCCCATTCGTTCAAATCCTCGGGCAAGTAACCGCAGCGAATGACTTCATGTGCCACGGTCCAACCCGTGTTGTCGGCTAAGTGCCATTGGTTAAAACTGGAGGGCAAAGTCTCATGTTTCACGGCCTCATGCGCCACGGTCCAGCCGTACTTGTTCGCCAAATCCCACCGGTCAAAGCCTTCCGGCAGACCCCCATACTCAGCCGCCTCGTGCGCCACCGTCCAGCCGGTGGGATCGGCCAAATCCCATCGGTCGAAGACCGCAGGCAGACGACCGTCTCGGGCCGCAGCAGGGGCGTCGGTCCTGCCGTAACCTTCGGTCAGGGGCCATTGGTCAAAGCGCGTAGGCGGACGGCAATTAATGTCCGTCTTATGTGCGTCAGTACAACCCTCGTTATTCAGCCGATCCCGGTGGGTGAGGTGCTCTGGGAAGCGGGCGTGGGCGGCGGGCGCGTCGG
>JARJMX020000141.1 GCA_029335925.2 Gammaproteobacteria bacterium | reverse complement strand
CTTCGATACGCACAAGTTTGTCCGTAAGCTGCAGGATGCAGGTTTTGAGCAGAAGCAGGCCGAGGCACTCACCGAGGCCATGCGAGCGGCGATTGATGAGTCGGAATTGGTCACCCGCAAGGATCTTCAGATCGAGCTTGTGCCGGTTAGGGCAGACTTGAATCTGCTGAAATGGATGGTTGGGTTGCTGATCGGCATCGCTGTCGCGACTCTTGCCAGGCTTTTTATCCCCTGACGATTTTCTTAAGGAGAAAACGGTCAGCGGAAAATAGGGGACAGACCTTTATTTTTTTACTTTGTTCGGCGGGTTCATTCGAGTGCCGAACCTCGTTTTCATTTTTTGGTCTTGCGCAACGTTCCACGCGCTGTTCCCCCTCCCTCTCAAGGGGGAGGGTGCTGATCCATCCGGGCTATCTCCCCCCTCTCCCCCTTCCCCCACAGGGGGGAAGTCATGTGGCCCGGTTGGAGCAGGCTGCGCCAGCCTCGCGGTCAGGCGGAATCCAGGATCTGGATGACTTCCCGGATTCCGCTTCGCTTCATCCGGATTACTGCGCTATGCTGGAATTGCCCAACAAGAGAAGGGGAACTAGACGATGAAGACTTGGGTCGTAGTAGCCGATGCGGCGCGCGCACGCTTCTTCCGCGTGGATGAAGAGGCTTCCGTCCAGGGCGGTTCCCAGTATGCGCCTTCCGCAGAGGCGTTGGTCGGTGCCCTGGTCGAGATCAAGGATTTGAGCCATCCGGAATCGCTGCGCAAGGCGAGTGAGATGGCTTCGGATGAACCGGGCATGAGCAGCGTGCCGGGGATGCACAGCAAGTTTGGCATGGATGAGAAGATTTCCCCCAAAGAGGAGGAGGCCATCCGCTTTGCCAAGGAGGTGGCCGCAACCCTGCATGCTGATGCGGCTGAGTACGACCGCCTCTATGTGGTGGCGCCGCCACATTTTCTGGGGTTGTTGCGTGATGCGACTGACAAGGCTGTGCATGCCAAGCTGGCAGGCGAGTTCCACAAGGAACTCACGCACTTTTCGGCGGAGCAGATTCGTGAGCACTTGCCCGCTAAGCTTTGAATCCTTGAATTCACATCGGCTAAAGCCAAGGCCGGGATACCCCGGCCTTTTTCATGTGTGGCTTAGTGCATTCGGTACAATGCGCTACGCTGTGCGCCTACGGGGTGATCCTTAGCGGGAGCCCGAAGGTCCCAGCGTAGACTTATCCCGATGTCCAGCCTCTGGAGGGCCCATGGAGTTTCTTTCGATCAATCCGTATACCGGTGAACGGCTGGCTGTCCTGTCGGCGCATGAGGACCGGCATATCGAGCGGGCCCTCGAGCGTGCCGCCGACATGGCGCGGATCTGGCGCGAGGGCGGCTTCGCCCCGCGTGCGGCCATGCTGCGGGCGGTGGCCCGCCTGCTGCGTGAGCGCCTAGGAGCCTATGCCGCGCTGATGGCCCAGGAGATGGGTAAGCCGGTGCGCGAGGCGCGGGCTGAGGTGCTCAAGTGCGCCTGGGGGTGCGAGTTCTATGCCGAGCATGCCGAAGGATGGCTGGCCGACGAGCCGGTGCCGTCCGATGCGGCGGACAGCCGGGTAGTTTACGAGCCGCTGGGCACCATCCTCGGCATTATGCCGTGGAACTTCCCGTTTTGGCAGGTGATCCGCGCCGCCGCGCCCATCCTCATGGCCGGCAACACCTTCCTGCTCAAGCATGCATCGAACGTGCCTCAGTGTGCCCTGGCGCTGGAGGCCTTGTTCCGCGACGCCGGTGCGCCGGAGGGAGTATTTCAGACGCTTTTGGTGGGGGCAGAGCGCGTTCCCGCGCTGATCGAGGATGCGCGCGTGCGCGGTGTGACCCTGACCGGCAGTGAGGCCGCGGGCCGCCGGGTGGCCGCCATCGCGGGCGGGGCGCTCAAGCCGGTGGTGATGGAGCTGGGCGGCTCGGATGCCTTCCTTGTGCTGGAAGATGCCGACCTTGAGGTCACCCTGGATCAGGCGGTGAGGGCCCGTTTCCAGAACGGGGGGCAAAGCTGCATCGCCGCCAAGCGTTTCATCGTGCACGCTTCGCTTGCGGAGGCGTTCAGCGATGGATTGGCGCAGCGTATTGCGGCCTTGCGCTTCGGTGACCCGCTGTCGGAGGAGACCGACCTCGGGCCGCTGGCCCGCGCGGACCTACGCGACGAGGTGATCGGCCAGGTGCAGGCCAGTCTGCGCGAGGGGGCCAGCCTGCGTCTTGGGGGAACCATCATCCCGGGGACCTATGCGGGCATGTATGCCACCCTTCTGACCGACGTTACGCCAGGGATGACGGCCTTCGACCAGGAAATCTTTGGCCCGGTGGCCAGCATCACGCTTGCCCAGGATGATATGCATGCTTTGACGCTGGCCAATGCCAGCCGCTTTGGTCTGGGAGGCAGCGTGTGGACGCGCGACGTGGTGCGCGGTGAGGGGCTGGCGCGGGGGCTGGAATGTGGTGTGGCCTTTGTCAACGGCATGGTAAAGAGCGATCCGCGCCTGCCCTTTGGTGGGATTAAGGCCTCGGGGCTTGGGCGTGAGCTCGGTGTGCAGGGGCTGCGGGCGTTTACCAATATCAAGACCCTTTGGATCGGCTAAGGAAGTCTGGATCAAACTTTTTGCACCCTCCGCGCTTCATCTGGTCTCCGGTGCCTGGTTTGGGGATGTAAGAGCGACGACCTCGTCGCGATATGGTGCAGCCCAATCAGCCCCGAGGGTAGGCCTTTACAGCCGTATAGCTAAGAGTTTAGCTCGGCATCCGGGGGCTCGGAGATAAGGTTTCCCCGGCTTGTGCTTCGCTCCCCGGGCTCCCTGTGCTTTGGGAGATGATTCAAAGTTCTGTGTCTTGCGTATCCTGAAATCGTCTTGCCTTGGCCTTCCTCTCACAACCTCCTGATGCTGGCCTATGTTGCGGTCATCGTCATCTGGGCCACCACGCCGCTCGGCATCCAGTGGAGCGGCGCTGAGGTCGGCTTCCTGTTCGGGGTGATGGCGCGCATGGTGCTCGGTGCACTGGTCGCCATTCCGGTGCTGCGGTGGCTTGGGCTGCGCATGGTCTACACCCCGCGCGCCATGCTGGCCTATGCGGCGGGGAGTCTCGCCATTTTCGGCGGCATGCTCTCTACCTACTGGGCCGCGCAGTATCTGCCGAGCGGGATGGTTTCAGTGCTGTTTGGTACCGCGCCGTTTTTTACCAGCCTGCTCGCGGCTTGGTGGCTGGGGGAGCGCCTGACCTGGTATGGCGTGGTCGGGATGCTGGTGGCTTTTGGCGGGCTGGCGCTGATTTTTCACGATCGGCTGACGCTCGATGGCGTCGGTGGGCTGGCCGTGCTGGCCATGCTGGCGAGCGCCTTAATGCATGCCGCAAGCACGGTGCTGGTGAAGAAGGTGCGCGCCCCTATCTCCGGTGGCGTGATCAGCGTTGGTGCCCTGTGGCTCTCGGCGTTGCTGTATGTCGTGGTCTGGTGGATCTTCGACGGGCAATGGCCCGAGCATGCGAGCCTGCGCACCTGGGGTTCCATCGTCTACCTTGCGGTCTTTGGTTCGGTGTTCGGTTTCATGTTGTTCTTTTTTGCCCTGCAACACTTACCGGCATCGCTGATGGGGCTGATCACTCTGATGGCCCCGGTGTTGGCATTGTGGCTCGGCTGGGTGGTGCAGGATGAGGTGCTCCCGCCGCAGGCGATGCTTGGCACGGCACTGGTGCTAGGCGGATTGTTGCTGGCTCAGGGGCGCGATATTCAACTTGGGAGGATAGGGGCATGGGTCGGGATGTTCAGACGTTGGTGATCGGGGCCGGGATTTCCGGTCTCTCGACGGCCTTTTTCCTGCGCGAGCGAGGCGTGGATGTCGCAGTGGTCGAGGCGGCGCCACGGGCGGGGGGGAACATTCGCACGGAGGAGCATGGTGGCTACTTGCTTGAGGCGGGGCCCAACACCCTGCTCGACAACCATCCGGCGATCCGCCGACTGATTGACGGCCTTGGTCTGCGCGAGGTTGCGCGTGAGGCCAACCGCGAGGCGAAGCGGCGCTATGTGGTGCGCGATGGCCGGGCGGTGCCGCTGCCTGACTCGCCGCCGACCTTTCTGACCACACGCTTGTTCTCCTTCAGGGGCAAGCTGCGCTTGCTCGCGGAGCCATTCATCAAGCCGGTGGACTACGAGGAGAGCGTGGCCAGTTTCGTCCGTCGCAGGCTGGGGCAGGAGTTTCTCGACTGGGCGATCGACCCGTTCGTGTCCGGGGTGTACGCGGGCGATCCTGAGCGGCTTTCGGTACGCGCGGCAACGGCTAAGGTTTACGCCCTAGAACGCGAGCACGGTTCGCTGCTCAGGGGGGCGTTGAAGAAGGCCTGGGCTGCGCGTAAGGCCGAGGTCCGGACCGGACCGGTCGGCCAGATGCTGTCGTTTGAGCGGGGGCTCGGCCAGCTGACCGATGCCCTGGCCGCCGCACTGGGCGAGCGCCTTTTTCTTTCGACCCCTGCCCAGGCCATCCGGCAGGTGGATGGCGGCTGGCAGGTGGAAACGCCCCGTGGGATGTTCGACGCGCGCAATCTGGTACTCGCCCTGCCTGGGGCTGCCGTGGCGGACCTTTTGGAACCGCATGTCGGCGAAGCCGTGAATACCCTGCGCGAGATTCCCTATCCGCCGGTGGTTTCGGTGGCGATGGGCTTTCGCCGCGAGGACGTTGCCCATCCCCTGGACGGCTTCGGCGTGCTGATCCCCTCAAAGGAGCGCCGCACTACCCTCGGGGCGCTGTTTTCCAGCACCCTGTTCGAGGGGCGGGCCCCGGAAGGGCAGGTCATGCTGACCGCCTTCATCGGTGGGCGTCGTCATGAGGAGGTCGGCGACTGGGGGGATGCGCGGTTGATCGAGCGTGTGCTGGATGACCTCGGCCCCATCCTCGGCTTCCGTGCTCCGCCCGTGATGACGCATATCAGCCGCTGGCCACGTGCCATCCCGCAGTACGAGCTTGGGCACCTCGAGCGCATGGCCGCGCTGGATACGGCGCTGGCAGGCCTGCCTGGGCTGTGGATGCGGGCGAACTGGCGGGATGGGGTGGCGGTTTCGGACTGCATCCGCAACGGCTGGGCGCTGGCGGAGCGGTTAGCAGGGTAGGGCGGACGTCACTTCGCGGCGGAGCGCCGTTCCTAGGGCGGTAGGAGGCCACCCCCGGGCCCTGAATCAACCGCCGGTCATGGACATAAAGCGGACGATCTTGGTCGGCTGCTCACGGAACTCATGCCGCTCCGGTTTGAGGCCGATGGCGGCGATCAGGGCTTCTTTCAGTTCGTCGTCCGGGATGCCGCGGCGTAAAAGGTCGCGCAGCGGATAGTTGTGTTCCTGTCCGAGGCACATGTAGAGGGTGCCGTCGACCGACAGGCGGATCCGGTTGCAGGTCTCGCAGAAGTGTTGGGAGATCGGTGTGATGAAGCCGATGTAGGTATCGGTGCCGGCCACGCGCATGTAGCGTGCCGGGCCGCCGCCGAAGATGAGTCCGCCGTCGATCGAGCCATCGATGGTGGGGATGAGCTCGAAGCGCTCAGCCAACTGTTTCTTCACCACCTGGAGGTCGAGGTAATGGTTGGTGGCCGAGCGGCCGGTGTCGCCCATCGGCATGGTCTCGATCAGGCGCAGGGTGAAGCCGTGCTCGATGCAGAACTCGAGCATGTCGCCGATCTCGTCGTCGTTCACGCCCTTCATGGCCACCATGTTGATCTTGATCGGCGAAAACCCCTCCGCTTTGGCAGTGAAGATGCCATCCAGCACCTTGTTCAAGCGCCCCTGGGTGATGTCCTTGAATCGCTCGGGGCGAAGGGTGTCGAGGCTGATGTTGAGGCGATCGACGCCGCCTTCGCGCAGGGCGCGGGCATGCTTGGCCAGCTGGGTGGCATTGGTGGAGAGGGAGAGGTCCGCGATACCAGCGCCTTGTTTGAGGCGGCGGGCAAGCTGATCGACATCCTTGCGCACCAGCGGCTCGCCACCGGTGATGCGGACGCGCGCAAGGCCCATCTCCTGCATGAGGCCGACGAGGCGCTCGATCTCATCGAAGGTCAGCCAGTGGGATGGCTCCTCGAAGTCCTTGAAGCCTTTTGGCATGCAGTAGAAGCAGCGCAGGTCGCAGCGATCCGTGACCGATAGACGCAGGTATTCGATCTTGCGACCAAAGGGGTCAATCAGGTGAGCCACGGATCAGGATCTCGTCATGTTTGATCCGACATAACGATAGGCGAATCCTGACTATATTGTAAAAGTCTAATTTACGATGACCGATTAACTATCCTTATGGGTGTGTTGGGCAGGGGGGGCCATGAACCATCCAGTGGATGGGTGTGCAGATCATGGCCGCCGGCAGGAGTCGTTATTTCCCCATGGACATAACGCTAACCGAAAAAGACGGGTGATGCAACTCTTTGGATGGGGGCTAGTCGACCCGGGCCAGCCCCTGCTCGGGCAGCATCTGCCAGTGACCGCTCTTGCCGCCCTTCTTCTCCAGGATGCCGATGCGGTCGATGACCATGCCGCGATCGACCGCCTTGCACATGTCGTAGATGGTCAGCGCAGCGATGCTTGCGGCGGTGAGGGCCTCCATCTCCACCCCGGTCTGGCCCTTGAGGGCGCAGGTGGCGGTGATGTAAATGCTGCTCTCCTCCGTCATCGGTTCGAGCGTGATCTCGACCTTGGTCAAAAGCAGGGGGTGGCAGAGCGGGATCAGGTCTGGTGTACGCTTGGCGGCCATGATCCCAGCGATACGCGCCACGGCGAGCACGTCGCCCTTCTTGTGCTTGCCCTCGACGATCAGGGCGAGGGTCTCCGGCCGCATGCGCACAATCGCCTGGGCGGTGGCCTCGCGGCGGGTCTCAAGCTTATCGCCTACGTCCACCATGCGCGCGGCGCCGGTTTCGTCGATATGGGTTAGGGTGTTGGAAGGGGCGTCGGTCATGCGAGCAGCTCCGCGAGCAGGTGGACGTTGACGAGGTCACCCGGGGCGACCGTAGTATGTTCGGGAATCTCGACCAGCGCCTCGGCCCACGAGAGCGAGTTGAGGATGCCGGAGCCCTGGTTGACGTACAACTCGACGCGTTGGTCAGGCGTCAGCCGCCCCCGTGCAAAATCGCGCCGATCACCCGCCTTCGGACGGGCAAAGGCGGCGGGCAGCCGTAGCGGGCGCAAGGGCGGTACGCTGGCGCCCATGCGGGCGAGCAGGAAGGGCTTAGCGAACAGCAGGAAGGTGGCGAAGCTGGATACCGGGTTGCCGGGTAGGCCGATGAACGGCGTACCGGCCACCTGCCCGAAGGCAAGCGGCTTGCCCGGTCTCATGCGCACCTTCCACAGGTCGATGCGGCCGAGCGATTCGACCGCCGCCTTGATGTGGTCTTCCTCGCCGACCGACACTCCGCCGGAGGTGAGGATGACATCGCACTCGCCCGCCAGGCGCGCAAGGGTGGCTCGGGTGGTCGCGAAATCGTCGGGGAGGTGCTCGACATGGCTGATCGTGCAGCCGAGCTGTTCGAGCAGGCCGCGGAGCATGGGGCCGTTGGCATTGTAG
>JARJMX020000140.1 GCA_029335925.2 Gammaproteobacteria bacterium | reverse complement strand
ACCTGCGCTTCATGCGTGCGCTCGAGGAACTGACGCCCGAGATGCTGATGCGCTTCACCCAGATCGATTACGACCGCGAGATGGCCTTTGTCGCCCTCTCCGAGAAGGACGGCCAACAGGAAGAGATCGGCGTAGCGCGTTACAGCGTCGAGCCGGACGGTGAATCGGCTGAATTCGCCGTAGTGGTGGCCGATGCCTGGCACGGCCAGGGGGTGGGCACACTGCTGCTCGAGGCCCTGATCGAATCAGCCCGCCAGCGCGGTGTGCGCGAGCTGATCGGCGAGGTGCTGACACGCAACCGCTCCATGCTGGCGCTGGCGGACCGGCTCGGCTTCAGCCGCCAGATGCTGGAATCAAACGAGGACCTGGTGCGGGTCAGTCGGAGGCTTTGAGGAAGACTGGGCGGATCAGGCCTTCTTTACGAACTCCGACTTCAGCCTCATCGTCCCGATACCATCGATCTTGCAGTCGATGTTGTGGTTGCCTTCCACCAGGCGAATATTCTTGACCTTGGTGTCTCACGACCAAGGAGGAGCCCTTGACTTTCAGGTCCTTGTCGTGGTTACGGTATCGCCGTCCTGCAGGATAGGGAGTTCGCATCCTTGACCATCAGCGCATCCGAGGACTTCTCGGCCGCAGCAGCCTCCCTGGACTACTCATGCCCGCACTCCGGACAAACAATAGCGCCGTCCTCGTCGGTGTATTCAGAGCCGCATTCCCAGTTCGGCAGAGCGGACATACAGAAAATCATGATGCCTCGGGACGCGCCTCCGCCACATGCTGGGCCGGTCGCATCAAGGACCCTGCGACCATACCGACCATCGAGGCGATAAAGCCCCAGAAATGCGGCGAGATCTCCGCATCCGGCATGACGAACTCCAGCGGCAGCCAAACCAAAAGGCCGACGGCGATCGAGACATAGGCACCAAAGGTGCTGGCGCGCTTCCAGTACAGCCCGAACACCAGCGGCGCGAAGGCCACCACCAGCGTCACCTTGTAGGAGGCCTCCACCATGGCATGGATACCGGTCTTGTTTTCCAGCGCCCACAGCGCGTACAACGTCACCGCCACGGCAAACACCGCCACTACAAAACGGGTGATGCGCAGCATGTCCTTGTCCTGCACGTCCTTAAACATCCACCCCTTGAGCACGTTTTCCGACAGGGTCACGGAAGGGGCTAGCAGGGTGCCAGAGGCCGTGCTCATGATGACCGCCAACAGCGCGCCATAGAAGACCACTTGCGCAATCAATGGCAGGTGGCCCTTGATCAGCTCCGGCAGGATGCTCTGGGCATCGGTAGGCAGCAGGCGCTGCACCAAGCCCGGATCGATCAGGTTGGCTGAATAGCTCAGGTACAGCGGTACGGCAGCAAACAGCAGGTAGAACCCCCCCCCTAGGATCGCGCCCCACATCGCCACGCTCGCACTCTTCGACGAGTTGGCGCGCTGGAATACGTCCTGCTGTGGGATGGAGCCGAACGCCACGGTCAGGAACGTGGAGATGAACGCCAACCAGGCTACCGCGCTCAGCTCTGGCCAGAACATGAACTTCTCCGCCTGGGCCGCGTGCTCCACCACAGGCCAAACCCCGCCGGTCATGCCGCTAACCAGCCAGGCGATATAGATAAGGCCAATCACGATCACGATCATCTGGAAGAAGGTCGTCATCGCCACCGACCACATGCCACCGACGACGGTGTAGATGAACACCACCGCCGCACCGATCATGATGCCCTGCGCTTGGCTGATCGCCCCTTCCGACAGCACATTAAACACCACACCGAGTGCGGTGATCTGGGCCGACACCCAGCCAAGGTAGGATAAGGCAATGGCAATGCCGGTGATGACCTCCACCTTGCGGTCATAGCGCTTGCGGTAGAAGTCGCCGATGGTCAGAAGGTTGAGGCGGTACAGCCTCTTGGCGAAGAAGAGGCCGAACAGGATCAGGCAGATCGCCGCCCCGAACGGATCCGAGATCAGGCCGCCGAGGTTCTCCTCCTGGAAGGTCGCCGGAATGCCCAGGACCGTCTCCGCCCCGAACCAGGTAGCAAACACCATCGCCGTGACGATATAGATCGGCAGGCTACGCCCGGCGGTGATGTAGTCTCCCGCCGAATGGACGTGCCGCGCGGCGATCAGGCCGATGGCCATGGAGAGAACAAGATAAAGGATGACAAAAGTGGCAAGCATGGGTGGCGAAGACTTCGGAATACGGAAAGACTACGCCCCAGCCTGCGAAGATCGCCTGCGCACATCACCCGGGCCAAGGCAAAATTTCGGCGATTGTCCGGCAGCAAGGCGAGGCAATCAAGCATCTGCTATCAAGCTTCTCCCCCCTTGGGATGAAGATGCACTGCAAGCCACAGAGCCCCGTCCGAGGCGCTGAGCACGGTATGCACCAGACCTGCGGCAAGGAAGAGATAATCGCCCCTCTTTAGCACGTGCTGCCGACCGTCCACCTCCAGCACGGCCTCCCCTTGAAGCAGTACCACCCATTCATCCTGGGCCTGTACATTAGGTGGTTGGCGTGATCTGGGAGGCGCTGATGATCCGCTCAATGACCAGGTTTCTATGTCGCAGCAAAGTTTCGAAGCGCTCCCCTTCCTGGGGCGCTCCGGCCTGGGCGAACAGATTCCCCCGCCTCAAGGACACAAAGGCTGCCCACCCTTCTGCCAGAGATGGATCGTCGACTGGACGAACAGCCCGCCATCAGTCTCGGGCAAGGTCTGATCCGGTTGACCTGCGCCAAAAAGCAGGGCCCCAATCCCTGCCTGGACCACGTCCTCGGTGTGAGCAAAGAGCCATTCCACCCGATTATCCTTCCAGTGGTTGGGGGTGTTGTTCTGCAGGCTGTTGCCGAGGGGCAGTTGCCAGAGGGCCATCGGCTTACCGCTTGCAACATAGAGCTGCGCGCTCCAGTCAAGATATAGCCGGGCCTTGCTCTCATCCCAGATATTCCATGTACGATCCATCCCAGTGGCTAGGTAATAGCCTGCATCCCGATCAGAGGGATCCGTCACCCATATATCGGCCTGTTCACCAACTAACTCCTTCATGAACTGAGTCAAGGCTTGGGCGTCGCCCGGCATGTGGTAGTACCAAGGCGAAGCATGGATGGCCAGTGCCGCTTGCGGGGCGTAGATGCGGGCCATCTTGAGCATGCAACGGGCAAGACCAGCGACACTGTCTTCCTGATCCTGGCAATCCATCCCGGCGGCTTGACGCACAGGGGCGGGAAGTTGGTGCGGGTCGGCATTCTGATCACGCACAAAGCCCCACAGATCAGGCTCAATATGCAGAATAACCGGCGTTGTGCCCACTTGTTGCAGCAAAAAGCGCCAGTCATCCAGGTAGTTGCGCAGACGCTGTGCATCGTTGAGTGCTTGCACCTCGGCTGCGCCTTCCTTGTAACCTGCGGCATAAAACCACTGGTAGTAACTGAGCCAGGGACGCTGGCGCAGGGATTGGCCTTGCCAAGAGGTCACCTGCTCGGTCTTGGCCAGAAAGTCACGGATGCGCTGGCCAGGAGGCAAGGAGGGGTCCTGCCAGCAACCCCACCACTGCCCGCAGCTTGCATCCACCTGGCAATCGTTATGGCAGGTGGCCCTGGGACTTAGCCCGCCGGTGACATAGGTGTAACGCAGGTCAAACGGCGCGGCCTGTGCTGTGGTGTCCTCCATCTGTCCACCGATGAGCAGACGGTTCTGACCAAGAAAGCTTCCTAAACACACTGGCGCAGGGGCCGGTGCAGGAGGAGCCGGTGCAGGAGCCGGTGAGCCGCCACTGGCAGATTCTGTATTGGCCCCACCGCCACAGCCACCAAGCAGCACCATACCGAGCACAAAGGCAAGGATACGTCCCTGTGACATGATTACTCCGCTTAAGCTGTCAAGGCGGCAGCAATGATTGCCTGTGCCTCATCCTGAATCTGCTTTAAGTGCTCCTCGCCCTTAAAGCTCTCTGCATAGATCTTGTAGACATCTTCGGTACCGGACGGGCGGGCCGCGAACCAGCCGTTTTCGGTGACGACCTTAAGGCCGCCGATCTCGGCGTTGTTGCCGGGGGCACGGGTGAGCTTGGCGGTGATCTTCTCGCCGGCCAGGGTTTCGGCCTTGACCTGCTCGGGGCTGAGTTTGGCGAGGATCTGCTTCTGCTCGCGATTGGCCGCGGCATCGATACGGGCATAGACAGGATTGCCGTGGCGCTCAGTGAGCTTCTTGTAGTACGCGCCAGGGTCTTCGCCGGTCTTGGCCGTGATCTCAGCGGCGAGCAGATTGAGGATGATGCCGTCCTTGTCGGTGCTCCAGGCGGTGCCGTCCATGCGCAAGAAGGAAGCCCCGGCAGACTCCTCACCGCCGAAGCCGCAGTGGCCGTTCACCAGACCGTCCACGAACCACTTAAAGCCCACCGGCACCTCACGCAGACCGCGGTGCAGGTCGTGGGCCACGCGGTCGATCATGGAACTGGAGACCAAGGTCTTGCCAATGTAAGCATTCGCTGGCCACTGCAGACGGTGACGGAAGAGGTAGTCAATCGCCACGGCGAGGTAGTGATTGGGGTTCATGAGCCCCACACTCGGAGTGACAATGCCATGGCGGTCGGCATCTGGATCATTGCCAAAGGCAATGTCGTAGCGATCCTTGAGCCGGATGAGGCCGGCCATGGCGTAGGGCGAAGAGCAGTCCATGCGGATCTTGC
Source organism: Gammaproteobacteria bacterium (assembly GCA_029335925.2). Taxonomy (GTDB): domain Bacteria; phylum Pseudomonadota; class Gammaproteobacteria; order Halothiobacillales; family Halothiobacillaceae; genus Thiofaba. Next base: position 3,314 of record JARJMX020000140.1, on the reverse strand, counting down.
CATCGTGATCCACGCACATGAAGGCAAAACGCGGGTCGATCTCTTTGTTGACCACGTCGATATTCAGGCCATAAGTCTCGGCAATCGGCTCCCAGAAAGGCAGCCCCGCCCCGCCCATCGGGTCGACGCCAATGCTAAGGCTAGCGGACCGGATGGCCTCCATATCAACGACATTGCGCAGGTCATCTACAAACGGACGGATGAAGTCGTGCTGCACCGTGGTGCTAAGACGCAGGGCAGATTCGAACGGCATGCGCTTGACGCCTTTGAGATCCGCATTGAGCAGTTCGTTGGCACGCGCCTGAATCAGGCGGGTGACATTGGTATCCGCCGGGCCGCCGTTGGGCGGATTGTACTTGAAGCCGCCGTCCGCGGGGGGGTTGTGTGAGGGGGTGATGACCACGCCGTCGGCCAGGTGCGCCTTACGCCCCTTGTTGTGGGTGAGAATGGCGTGCGAGATGACCGGGGTGGGGACCAAGGGCTCACCGGCTGGGATGCGCAGTTCGATGCCGTTGGCCGCGAACACCTCAATGGCCGTGTAGAAGGCTGGGGTGGAGAGGGCGTGCGAGTCCAGGCCGATGAACATCGGGCCGGTGATATCGTTGTCCCTGCGGTATTCAGCGATGGCCTGGCAGGTCGCGAGGATGTGATCCTCGTTGAAGGTCTGCTTGAGGCTGGAGCCACGATGGCCGGAGGTGCCGAAAGCCACCCACTGGCTCAAATCATTTGGATCAGGATGCCGGGTGTAGTAGGCAGAAACCACTTCCGGGACGTTGATCAGAAGCTCACGCGGGGCGGGTTGCCCGGCCAGGGGGTGCAGTGCCATGTGTCGTATTCCTTGGGTTGACGGTCGGCAGAAGCCTCTATCACCCCTGCGTGTAGGAGCGGCGCCCACGCCACGATCATTCGAACCGGCCCGGGGCAGGTCCTACATCCCTAGGCTGCGCCTTCCGCGAGCCTAAGATGGGGGTGATGCAGACCTTGAATAATACTTTGGCAAGATTACCTTTCCTTGGCAGACTCGGGAAACACCCTGGCCGCCAAATCCTCCAGGCTTTGCAGGTTGAAGTCATCAAGAAACTGGCGGGTCGTGCCCCACAGATCGGGGCGGCCGGGGCCTTCCCTCTTGCCAACCACGGTGATCCAGCCGCGCTCCTGCAAGGTACGCATAATGTTCGGGTTGACCGACACCCCGCGCACGGCCTCGATCTCGGCGCGCGTGACCGGTTGTTTCCAGGCAATAAGGGCGAGGGTTTCAAGCACGGCGCGGGAATAGCGCGCGGGACGCTCGGGGCTAAGGCGGGCGATCCACGGGGCGAAGCGTTCGCGCGCCTGCAAGCGCAGGCCGCTGGCGACCTCAACCAGCTCGAAGCCGCGCTCGGCATAGCTCGCGGCAAGGCCGCGGAGCGCCTCATCCAGGGTCGTAGCATCAACCTCCTCGCCCATGATTTCTTCCAGACGGGCACGGCTCAACGGCTCCCCGGCGGCGAGCAGGACGGCTTCGAGGATTTGTTGCAGGGGTGTCAGCATGCCTCGGTCTTCACGCCGACAAGAAACAACCCTTCTTCATCTCGTTCAACTTCGATCTGCCCGCCCTTAAGCAGTTCCAGCAGGGCGAGGAAGCTGACCACCACGCCACGGCGTCCCTCGTCCGGTCTTAGAAGATCGAGCAGGCGCACCGCGCCCTCCGCCACCCGCAGCAGGATCAGGCTCATGCGCTCGCGCACACTGATGGCCTCGCGCTGGATGTGATGGTGCTCGACCAGTGCGGCACGCTGCAATACTGTGCGCAGGGCCTCCAGCAGCTCGTCCAAAGTAACCTTGGGCAGCTCCTGCCGACGCTCGATGACGGGCACCTGCACCGAGATCGGGAACACGTCGCGGTCCACGCGTGGCAGGGCATCCAGGCGCTCGGCGGCTTGGCGCAGCAGCTCATACTCCTGCAGACGGCGGACCAGAGCCAGGCGCGGGTCCTCGTCGTTCTCGTCCTCCGTCTGAGGCGGGCGCGGCAAGAGCATGCGCGACTTGATCTCCGCAAGCCAGGCAGCCATGACCAGATAATCGGCGGCGAGCTCAAGCTGCATGCCCTGCATCAGCTCGATGTAGCCCATGTACTGGTGCGTGACCTCAGCGATGGGAATGTCGAGGATATCGAGGTTCTGCTTGCGGATCAGGTACAGCAGCAAATCGAGTGGCCCCTCGAAGGACTCGAGGATGACCGCGAGGGCATCCGGCGGGATGTAGAGATCCTGCGGGAATTCGAGGAGCAGCTGCTCACCGACCCGGGCGACGTATTCGGGCTGAACCGCGGCGTCTATCGTCACGGCAGGAAAAGTCCGGTGATCCATCCGTTCATGGCGTCAAGCAGCGGGCCAAGAAAGGCCCACAGCACCCCTGTCACCAGCAGCAGGATCAGGATCAGCAGGCCGAAGGGCTCGATGCGCGCGAGTTGGGCACCAAGGGGCGGTGGCAGCAGACTGACCAGAATGCGCCCACCGTCCAGCGGCGGGATAGGGACCAGGTTGAACAGCATCAACAGCAGGTTGATGAACACCCCGGCCTGCCCCATCAACGCCAGCGGCACAGCCACCGTGCCGAGGCCCTTGGCGGCCAGGGTCTGGGCGAGAGCCATCATCAGCCCCCAGAAGATGGCCATGACAAGATTCGATCCCGGCCCGGCCAGCGACACCCAGGCCATGTCGCGGCGCGGGTTGCGCAGGTTGCGAGCATCCACCGGTACCGGCTTGGCCCAGCCGAAGATGAATCCGGAGAGAAAGAAAGTACCGATTGGCAGCAGCACCGTGCCGATCGGGTCGATGTGGCGCAATGGGTTGAGCGAGAGCCTCCCCAGGCGCGCGGCGGTATCATCACCGAAAAAGCGCGCGGCATAGCCATGCGCGGCCTCGTGTACGGTGATGGCGAACAGCGCCGGCAAGATCCAGACGGTAAATTTCTGGATGAGGTTCAGATCCATCACTCGGCCTCTTCCAAGCCAGCCGGCACCTCGCCGCGGCCGCGGCGGACCAGCACGGGTGTTCCACCTGACAAGTCGATGACCGTGGTCGGGTGGTCGGCGCAGAAGCCGACGTCCAGGATCAGTTCGACCCGGTTGCCAATCCGCTCGTCGATGTCTTACGGATCGCACAGCGGTTCCGATTCGTCCGGTAGAATCAGACTGGTGCTCAGGAGGGGCTCCCCCAGGGCTGCAAGCAGGGCCTGGGTCATCGGGTGCCCGGGCACGCGCAGGCCCACAGTCGTGCGCTTCGGATGCTGCAGTCGACGCGGCACCTCATGGGTCGCTTGCAGGATAAAGG
>JARJMX020000135.1 GCA_029335925.2 Gammaproteobacteria bacterium | reverse complement strand
ACCCGGGGCCGGCCGTCGAGGCCGATGACATTGAGGTTGACCCGGATATTCTTCTCCAGGTCGGTGGTGGCGAACAGATGCGCCATCAGCGCCTCGATATCGACCCGATTGGAGCGCGGTTCGATCACCAGGCGGGTGGGCTCCTCATGGGTCGACTCGTCGCGCAAATCGGCGACCATGGGCAGCTTCTTGGCCTGCATCTGGGCGGCGATCTGCTCCAGCACCTTGCTGCCCGAGACCTGATACGGCTGGTCTGTGATGACGATTTCTCCGTCCTCAACCTTGTAACGCGCGCGCTGTCGCACCGAGCCCTGGCCGCTGGCGTATTTTTTCAGCAGCTCGTCGCGCGGGGTAATGATCTCCCCTGCGGTAGGGAAATCCGGTCCCAGCAAGTGCTGGCAGAGGGCCGCGGTGTCGGCGTCCGGCTGGTCGAGCAGATATACGCAGGCCCGCACCACCTCGCGCAGGTTGTGCGGTGGGATGTCGGTCGCCATGCCCACGGCAATGCCACTGGTGCCATTGAGCAACACATTCGGCACGCGGGCCGGCAGCAGCGCGGGTTCCTCCAGGGTGCCGTCAAAGTTCGGTTGGAAGTCCACCGTACCCTGTTCTAACTCGCTCAAGAGTAGGTGGGCGTAAGGGGTGAGGCGCGCCTCGGTGTAGCGCATGGCAGCGAAGGATTTGGGCTCATCCGGTGAACCCCAGTTACCCTGACCATCGATCAGGGGATAACGGGTAGAGAACGGCTGGGCCATCAGCACCATAGCCTCATAGCAGGCCGAATCGCCATGCGGATGGTACTTGCCGATCACATCCCCTACGGTACGGGCGGACTTCTTGTGCTTGGCCGCGGCCGAAAGGCCCAGCTCCGACATGGCATACACGATGCGCCGTTGCACCGGCTTGAGACCATCCCCGATGTGCGGCAGGGCACGGTCGAGGATGACATACATGGCGTAGTCGAGATAGGCCTTCTCGGTGAAGCGGCCAATAGGAAGGTGTTCGATGTGCTCGGTCAGATCAGGACGCATGGGTCGGGTTGGCCTCGATAGTGGCTAAACCACCCCGCGCTTAAGACCCAGGGTGGCGAGGGCGAGGAAAAGCACGGGCGGAAGCAGCGCGGCAAACCAGGCAGGCAGGCCGATCAATAGCCCGCCTTGAGTCAGTAGGCGGGTGAGGATGAGGATGGCCAGCCCGAGCAGGATACCGATGACCATGCGCTGCCCGACCCCGCCCGAGCGTCGAGTGACAAGGGCGAAAGGCAGGGCCAGAAGCAGCATGGCCACCACCTGCAGCGGGGCAAACAGCTTGCCCCACCAGGCCAGCCAGTAAGGCGCGCTTTCCAGACCATTGGCATCCAGAAAGCGGGCATAGCGCCATAACTCCTGCATACTCATATATTGGGGCAAAACAACCAGCACGTTGAGCAGATTGGTCGGCACCAGGGCGGGCAGGCTGCGCTGCGCGTCGAAGGCCATGCTCACCGACTCGGACAAGAAAGTGTTGCTATGGACCTTGTGCGCCTCCCAGCCTTGTTCGCCGGGAGTGACCTGCTCAAGGTAGAGGGCTTCGCGCAAGTTGTGGTCTGGGTCGAAGGTAAAAGCACGCACCTTATGCAGCTCGCCCCCCGGGGTGACGTAGCCTACGTGCATAAAGCGCTCCTGGTCGCGCAGCCATAGCCCCTGCTCGCCCTGCATGGAGAGGGGATGCCCCAGTGCCTCAGCCCGCATCAAACGGGCCTGAGTCTGGCCCAGCGGGCCTAGAGTTTCGCCCAGCAGCATCCCAAACAGCCCAAGCAGAACCCCTGCGGCCAGCACCGGCCGCGCGAGCCGCCCGAGTGAGACTCCTGCGGCGCGCATGGCAGTGATCTCGTTGCCTGCCGCAAGCTGTCCGAGGGCCATCAGGCTGCCCACCAGGGTGGCGAGGGGGAAGAACTCCAACATATAGCCCGGCAGCATGTAAAGGACAAAGAGTATGGCTTTCCCCAAGGTGTAGGCCCCTTCGACCTTGTCGATCTCATCCAAAAGCAGCAGGATCAAAGCCAGACCGAGTAGCGCCCCAAGCGTGACCAAGGTGCCACTTAGGACCGTGCGCAGCACATAGAAGTCAAGCCGCATGGCCAACCCTCCCCAGCGTGCGGACGAAGGCCCCGTGCCGCCAATACAGCACGCCAATCAGCGCCAGCAGGGCAACATGCGGCAGCATAAACCCAAACATGGCCTCAAGGCGCCCAGTCTCTACCAGCTTGGTGGTCAGGGTGATGAGGTTGTAATAGGTCACGTAGATCAGAATACCGGCGCCAAGGCGGGCAAAGCGCCCCTGGCGCGGGGCCGCGCGTGCGAGCGGCAAGGCCAGCAGGGCAAGCAGCAAGGCACTGATGGGCTGGGCGGCACGCTTGATCAGCTCGGCACGATCTGGCGCTTGCCCGGTTTGCCAGAGATCCAAGCTCCCCTGTGCCGAACGCTTGTGTTGTTCCACCGCCGAGGTGCGCTCTAGGCCAAGATCGATGCGATGTTCGGCAAAGGTGAGCACCCGCCAGTCGCCTTGACCGAGGATGCCATCGTAGCGGCGCCCATCTTCCAGCACCAGTTGCCGCACGCCATCGGCATCTTCGATCAGCCGAGCACGATGGGCACGTTCGACCCCTTCACTGCCACTTAAGCGGGTATATACGAATACCTCCTCTAGAGTCCGTCCATCTTCTGCCAGCCGCTCGGCATAGACGGTCACCCGGCCCTGGTCCGCCACCAGAAAGCGACCGATGGGCAGGCGATCGTACAGGGCCGCAGTACGCGCCTGCTGCAGCATGGCATCACGCGCGCTCTGGGTGGCGGGCCATTGCACCAGGGCCAGCCAGGCGATAATCCGTGCCCACGGCAGGGCCACCGCGAGAATGGGGCGGATCAGGCGCAACGGCGAGGCTCCGCAGGCCAGCAGCACCGGGATCTCCTGGTCGCGGTATAGGCGACCGAAGGCGAGCAGTAGACCAAGAAAGCCGCCGACAGGCAGAATGAACAACAGAAACTTGACCCCATTGGCCCACAAAAGGCCCGGCAGGATATGCACCGGTAGCGCACCGTGCATGACGGTGGAAAACAGCTGCACACCGACGTTTGCCATCATGGCCAGCCACAGCACAGCACTGACTGCGAGCATCCCGAACAAGGCCTCGCGTATCAGGTAACGGTCGAGACGGCCGGGCATCGGGCGAGCTCAGAGGTAACGGGCCAAAAGGCCCAGCTCGACCTGCTCGACGGGCAGCGGCATACGGATGCGCCAGCCGCTGCCCGGGGCCTCGGTGAGTGGCCGACCCTCAAGGTCACGCATATCCTCGATGACGAAGTCGTGGTTGCCGGAGGGCAGGATCAGCTCCATGCGATCGCCCACGCTGATCTTGTTCTTCACCTCCACTTCAGCGAGGCCGGTTTCAGGATCGCGGCCGACGATCTCACCGACGAACTGCTGCGCATGGTTGCGTGAGGCACCTTCAAGATAGTTCTGGTAATCCTGGGTGTGGTGGCGGACGAAGAAACCATCGGTGTAGCCGCGGTGGGCGAGCGATTCGAGCTTGCCAATGAGGCGGGGGTCGAACGGCCGGCCGGCCACGGCGTCGTCAATCGCCTGGCGATAGATCTGCGCGGTGCGCGCGGCGTAATAGTGGCTCTTGGTGCGGCCTTCGATTTTCAGGCAGTCCACGCCGATCTCGGTCAGTTTTTGCACGTGCTCGATGGCGCGCAGGTCCTTAGAGTTCATGATGTAGGTGCCATGCTCGTCCTCGAAGATCGGCATCAGCTCGCCCGGACGGCTGGCCTCCTCCAGAAGATACACCTGGTCCGCGAGCGGGTGGCGCGCATCGCCGGACACCCCGGCCTTCGATGCAGCATGGATGGCGTCCATGGAAATGACCGCGTCCGCGGGGCGCACTACGCCGGCCACATCCTCCTCGCCTGGCCGGATCTTGTACTCCCAGCGGCAGGCATTGGTGCAGGTGCCCTGGTTGGGGTCGCGGTGATTGAAATAGCCGGAGAGCAGGCAGCGGCCGGAATAGGCAATGCACAGCGCACCATGGACGAATACTTCAAGCTCGGTGTCCGGACACTCCTGGCGGATCTCAGCAATCTCGTCCAGGGACAGTTCGCGGGAGAGGATCACCCGCTCCACGCCCACAGACTTCCAGAACTTCACTCCGGCGTAGTTGACCGTATTGGCTTGCACCGAGAGGTGGATGGGCATCTTAGGCCAGCGTTCGCGCACCATCATGATCAGACCAGGATCCGCCATGATCAGGGCATCAGGCCCCATAGCGATGATCGGCTCGACATCGGCCAGGAAGGTACGCACCTTGGCATTGTGCGGCATCACATTGAGGGCGACATAGAATTTTTTGTTCAACTGATGCGCTTCGCGAATGCCGATGGCGAGGTTGTCCTCGAGGAAGTCATTGTTGCGCACGCGCAAGGAATAGCGCGGCTGGCCGGCATACACCGCATCCGCACCATAGGCGAAGGCGTAACGCATGTTCTTGAGGGTACCGGCCGGAGAGAGCAATTCAGGAGTACGCATGAGCAATAACAAAGTGGCCTCAAAGCGCGATTGTAACCCGCAGCACCGTGATCATCCTGCAAAAACGGCAAGAGGCTGCCTTCTCTTATCTATGGCCCCTGATGCGGGAATAGCCTGCCCATCGGCTGATGCGTAGGGCGCACCTGCCCATCAGCCATCCGACGACACCCGTCGGGTTTACCCTATGACCTTAAGCCCTACCCCGCTGCAATGCGCCAGGGCTACGGGCGGGTCCATAGCGAGCTGTATACCGCCCCGAGCGTCTTGCTGCGCCGTTTGGATACCTTGAGCAATGCTCGCAAGAATGCCAGCGCCGCAAGAGCTTCACGCCACGCGGTGCCGCCTGGATATCTCTATCCCACACCTCCCTGATGCGGACATCGGCCTAAGCCTGACCACTGGCGCCGCCATCGTTCATGAAGCCTGG
>JARJMX020000127.1 GCA_029335925.2 Gammaproteobacteria bacterium | reverse complement strand
AACGTATTCGAATCCCTGCTGGGGAAGCTGGAGAAGGGCGATGCGGAGACCCGCATGCCGCCGGTGAATGCTGACCTGCGTGTGCAGCTGGAGGCTGTCCGTTTTAACTGTGGGAAGGAGCGTCCGCCCCAGGAAAGCATCATCGCCGCGGGGTCGGCCTATGCACAGGTTAAGGCGGCAAGCGAGGTGATCGTGCGCGAGGTTCCGGAGATCATCGCCCTGTATGATGAGGTGGTGCAGCAGATGGTACGCGCAGGCGTCAGTTCCGGGCAGACCTATCTGGCGCAGCGTCAGCAGTTCCTCGTGCTGCGCATGAAGACCGCAGCCAGCGAGCTGCTGCGCGGCGAGGAGAATGCCCTGGTGGCCCTGGAGAAATTCGGCCGCGATGCCGCGCTGTTCGAACGCGTGCTTGAGGCCATGCTCTCCGGTCGCGGTGACCCCGAGGTGCAGCGCGTCGAGGATCCCAGTGCCCGTGAGAAACTGCGTCAGATCGCGGTCAAATATGGCGCCATGCGCGAGTCCGTGGATGCGGTGATGCAGAGCGGCCCCACCATCCTCGAGGCCATCAAGGCCTTCCAGGATAGCGATGAGCTTTCCACCGGGCTGATCGCCGCAAGCGGTGACCTGCTGCGCAAGGCCACCAGCGAGCACGATGCCCTGTTCATGGTGAACATTGTCGGCTACGTCACCGCGGCCGCCACGCTGATTGCGGTGATCCTGCTCGGCGTGGTTCTGGTGCGCGATGCACGACGCCGTGAGGAGGTCTCCCGCGAACAGAACGACCGTAACCAGCAGGCCATCCTGCGCCTGCTCGATGAGATGATGAACCTCGCGGAGGGCGACCTGACTCGTCATGCGACGGTGACCGAGGATATCACCGGGGCCATCGCAGACTCCGTGAACTACGCCATCGATGCGCTGCGCGATCTGGTGGCGACCATCCAGCGGACCGCGGAACAGGTGGGCCGTTCGGCGGGCGTGTCCCAGGCCACCTCCATGCGCCTGTCCGAGGCCAGCCAGGAACAGGCCCTGCGCATCGAGCAGGCCAGCGAGGCCGTGAACCGTATCGCCGCTAAGGTGAGCGAGGTGGCCGAAGGCGCGTTGGATTCCGTGTCCGTTGCGCAGTCCTCGATGGAGGTGGCGCACAAGGGGGGCGAGGCCGTGCGTCAGACGATCCACGGCATGGAGCGCATCCGCGAGCAGATCCAGGACACCTCCAAGCGCCTCAAGCGTCTGGGCGAATCCTCCCAGGAGATCGGCGACATTGTGGGCCTGATTACCGACATTGCCGACCAGACCAACATCCTCGCCCTGAATGCGGCGATCCAGGCCGCCATGGCGGGCGAGGCTGGCCGCGGCTTCGCCGTGGTCGCGGACGAAGTCCAGCGCCTCGCGGAGCGCGTCGGTAACGCGACCAAGCAAATCGAAACCCTGGTGAAGACCATTCAGTCCGACACCCAGGAGGCGATGCTGTCCATGGAGCAAACCACCACCAACGTAGTGAGCGGCGCCCAAGTGGCGGAAAACGCCGGCCGCTCGCTGGAGGAGATCGAGACCGTGTCGGCCACCCTGGCCCAGCGCATCCAGGCCATTGCCCAGGCCGCACGCGAGCAGATGCAAGAGGCCGCCCGTATCCGTGAAACGATGCGCCTGATCTCCGCGCAGACCTCGAGCACCGCGCAAGAGGCGCAGGAGGCGGCTCAGGAGATCGGCAAGCTCAATGAACTGGCAAGCGAGCTGCGCACCTCGGTTGCAGGCTTTAAGCTGCCTGAGTCGGCCTGAGTGGCGGCCTGTCTGTCCGTCCTTTCTGGCCCACGCGACTCACGTTTCCTGAATGGAGTCTTCCGGCATGCAGACTGACCTGCCGACCACCCCTATCATCCGGAGCGGCCCAACAGCGGGACTGACGGAGTCCATCTCTGCTTCCTCCCTTTCAGGGGGTGGGAAGCCCGCCAACACTGATCTTGGCCGTGGCGTCATTGATCGGCTGGGCCTGACTTGGATCCAGCCTGCGATGGACGAGGTCTGGGGGCAGGTGCGCTCGAGTCTGGAAGCCTTTGCCCAGGATCCGGCGAATCCCACGATACTGCGTCCTGTGCTTGAGCAGGTGCACCACTTGGCCGGGCTGTTCGGCCTCATGGAATTGCCTGCCGCGCGCCTGACCTTGCTTGAGGCGGGGCGTCTACTGGACGCGCTGCTGCATCGGCTTGGTGGGGGAGGGCATGTCGCGGTGGCGGAATCCCTCCATGGAGCCGGTTCTGCGGATGCCGTGTCGCCCTCCAAGGCCCTTCCCGATAGCTTCGTTGTCGAGCCGCTGCTGGTGGCAGTTTCCCGCGTGGCTCTCTATGTTGAGCGTTTGCGGCGTGGGGAGGATGTGCCGGAGCTCGCTCTTCTTCCGGCCTGCAATGGCTTGCGCCTGGCACAGGGACTGCCCACCCTTGGGGCGCGATCCTTCCTTGAGCGTATCGCGCTCATGCAGGCTGGGCCATTCCGAGAGCACACCCGCGCCCTCGAGGCTGCGCGCGGTGTGGCCGCCCAGGCCCGTGCCCTGCTTGAGCGCGCCCTCCTGGCCTGGCTTAAGGCGCAACCGCAGGCCCATCTGGCCGTGGCCAAGGCCTTCGCCATGGCAGCAGACGTCGCCTCCACACGGGAGGAGGGGGTGCTCTGGTGGAGTGCCGAGCTTCTGGCCCGAACCTTGGGGGATCCCCGCTTGGCCCAGTCCGGTGGGCTGAAACCTTTGCTCGGACGCCTCAACCGGAGGCTGAAACAGCGCGCGGAGGCGGGGTTCGAGCCCTCGCCCCAAACCGCGCTTGGCGACAATGAGCTTGCGCATGAGGTCCTGTCGCTGTTGGTTCAGCATGTCAGCCAGCATCCGGCCGTCGTCCAGGCCCTTGCGGCCTTGAGCTGGCCGACCCAGATCCCTGGGGCACTCGAATCCGAGGCCTCCGAGCAGGCCCTGCTGGTGGCCGAGCCGAAGGTCCTGGCCCAGGCCGCGGAACAGCTCAAGGCGGCGCTTGATCCGGTGCAGGATCGTTTCGATCTGGCCATGCGATCGGGCGATACCCAGGCGATCCTCGGCCTGATCCCCGATCTCGATCAGCTTGCGGCAACCATGCGCATGCTGGAGCTGGACGTAGCCGCGAAGGCTATTGAGGCTGCAGCATCCCGCCTGCGTGAGGCCCAGGCACAGGGCGTGCCCCTTGATGCAGATGGGCTGGAGCACATCGTCGGCACGCTCATGCGTGCTGATGTGGAAATCGAGCGTTTGCGTCTTGGCCTGCCCGAGGGCGAGGGCATCGGTGCGCCGATTCTGGCCGAGGCGATGGACCTCGCGGCCGTGCAGGGGCTGGAGGACGTGCTGCTGGCCAAGGAGCTTCTGCTCACCATGTGGAAGGAGGGGAGTGGCGCGGAGCGGCACAGCGAAGTTCGGCAATTGCTGGAGCGCGTGCGCGGAAGCTTCGAGATGTTGTCCCTGCGCCCCTGGTCCGAACTGGTGGGCGGTATCCTCGACTACGTCGTCGCGCTATCGCCAGGCGCGGTTCCTCCCGAGCGCGAGCAGGAGTCCGTGGCGGATGTCTTCGCCAGCCTCGAATATGGGCTGGAGAATCTGCGCGACTATCGTCAGGTTCCCGAGCGTGTCCTTGCCTTCGGTGAGGAGGCCTTGGCCCATTTGCGGGGCAGGGCTCAGACCGTCCAGGCGGGTCGTGCATTTGAGGACATGACCGAGCCGCCGGTCATGCAGGCCGACATAAGGCATCCGCGCGACGAGCAGGCGACCGCCCAGACCGTCGTCACAGAGGAGACACTCCAGCGGCCTTCGGTCGAAGTGACCGACTCCATCCTCGAGGGCGCTTCTCTTCTGGTCGAACAGGCCTCGGAAGCACGTGAGGCGACCACTGAATTGCAACCGGCCGTCGAGGTCCCGCGCCTGGTGCCCGAGGATACCGACAGCGAGATCCTCGAGATCTTCATCGAGGAAGCTCGTGATGTTCTCGAGACCATCCGCACGCAGTTTGAGCAATGGAGAAGCGATCCTGGCAATACCTCGGCCTTGGCGGAGCTGCGGCGGGCGTTCCACACCCTGAAGGGTAGTGGTCGTATCATCGGTGCACAGTTGGTGGGCGAGTTCGGTTGGGCCTTCGAAAACCTGCTCAACCGCGTCCTCGAGGGCGTGCTTCCAGCCAGCGGTCCGTTGTTCCAGCTGCTTGAGCGAGCGCCAATCCGGTTGGAGCAGATGCTTGATGCGCTGGAGGGCAAGCCCGGCCTCGTCGTCGCGGAGGTCGAGGTCCTCTGTGAGGTGGCCTCGGCCTTCCTCAGCGAAGGTCCAGCGGCCCTGGATCGCCTGGCTGGCGCGCCAAAGCCGACCGTTGCGGCCGAGCCGCTGAAGGAGGCTGCGCCATCATCTTTGCCTGCGACCGTGGAAAGCGCTGTTCAGGCCCCGGCCACGGAGGAATCCATCCATGGATTCCGCCCTTCGGGTGTCGCTTCGCGACCCAACGCGGTTCCCGACGGTGTTATTCCGGTTCCGCGCATCGATCCGCAGTTGTACGAGATTTTCCGTAGCGAGGTCGAGGGCTATCTGCAGATTCTAAGCCAGAAGGTCGAGCGTGGCCGACGCGAAGGCGGATTCCATCCCGATGCAGAGTTGATTCGGGTGACGCACTCCCTGCTGGGTTGTGCGCGTACCGCGGGGGCTCCGCGCATCGTCGCCTTGGCGGGGCATCTTGAACATGCCATGCGCCTTGCTTTCGAAACCCAGCAAGTCTTTGATGCCGCCCTTCTTGATCTGATCCATTCGGCCGTGGATGCCATCGCCCTTTTGCTCGATGACCTCGGCGGATGGGAGGTAGAGCTCCCTGACCTGGAGCGTCTCGCTCAGGAGCTGGGGGATGCGGTGGTCAGGCTGCAGTCTCCCCAGGAGACTCGCGAAGCCGCCGAAGCCGCCGAAGCCGCCGAAGCTGCCGAAGCTGCCGAAGCTGCCGAAGCTGCCGAAGCTGCCGAAGCTGCCGAAGCTGCCGAAACCGCTGAAGCCGCTGAAGCCGCTGAAGCCGCTGAAGCCGCTGAAGCCGCTGAAGCCGCTGAAGCCGCTGAAGCCGCTGAAGCCGCTGAAGCCGCTGAAGCCGCTGAAGCGGTCGAGGCGGTGCCCCAGGCCGACGTCTCCGTCGAACGCGCACAGGTCGCGGCGGAGGACTATGACATCTCCGCAGATCAGGATCAGATGCTGCTCGCCATTTTCCGCGAGGAGGCTGAGGAGCTCCTTGAGCAACTCGACGAGGCTCTTGCCTCCTGGCAGCGTGATCCCGCCAGCAAAGCCCATCAACAGGCGTTGCAGCGCCATCTGCACACCTTCAAGGGTGGTGCGCGCATGGCCGGCATGCGCCGCATGGGCGATCTGGCCCACCATCTCGAAAACGTGTTCATGGACCTGGAGGCCAATCGCTATCCGGTCAATCCTGCCCTGCTGACCTTCATGCAGCGCGTCTTCGACCACTTGCACGGCATGGTCGATCGCCTGCGTAGCGGTCAGCCGATCGCTCCAGCCACCGATCTGGTCATGGCGCTAGATGGTCTACGAGAGCGTGGCGGTGTCCCGGAGAGCGTGGCGGTCTCGCCGCCTGCGAGGATGGAGGTGCCGAAGGCTGTGCTCGAGCCTGCGCCCACGCCGCCACCCGCTGCGGAGATCCCCACCACCACGGTCGAGCCGGCAGCGCCGACGTCGCGCGAGGCGGTAGCGCCTCCTCCGGTCACGGGGGAGGTCTTGCGTGTCCGCGCCGATCTCCTCGATCGGATGGTGACCTCGGCAGGCGAGTCCGCAATCTACCAGGCCCGCCTGGCCCAGCTTGGTACTGGTTGTACTCGCCAGCGGGCTGAGCTCGAGCAGACGATAATGCGTTTGCGGTCCCAGTTACGCCGCATGGAAATTGAGAATGAGGCGCAGATGCTTTGGCGCTTCCAGCAGGAGACCGGCCGGAGCGCGGAGGAGTTTGATCCGCTTGAGTTCGATCGCTTCACCCTGCAGCAAGAGCTGAGCCGCGGTGTGATGGAGTCGCTTGGAGATATTGAGAGCATAAAAGACGCGCTGGAAGATGCCCTGCGTAATGCGGAGATGTTGCTGACTCAGCAAGGACGTCTTGGTAAGACATTGCAGGATGGCCTGATGGGGGCGCGCCTTGTGCGCTTTGAAGACGTGGTCCCGCGTCTTAAGCGTTTGGTTCGCCAGGTGGCGCGCGATCTTGGTAAGCAGGCCGAGCTTGAGGTTCATGGTGCGGAGATTGAACTGGATCGCGGTCTGCTTAACACCTTAGTCCCCGCGTTTGAGCATATGCTGCGCAATGCCTTGGCGCATGGCATCGAGTTGCCGGATGAGCGTATCGCACGCGGCAAGAGCCCGGAGGGCCGCATCCATCTGCACATCACCAGTCAGGCGGGGGTGATCCAGATCGCCCTGGAGGATGATGGTGCGGGAATTGATGTCGAGGCCGTGCGGCGCAAGGCGCGTGAACAGGGGATATTGGATGCCCGGGCTGAACAGGACGATCAGGCCGCCATGCAGTTGATCTTCCGCTCCGGGATCAGTACCGCCAAAGAGGTATCCATGGTGGCTGGCCGTGGTGTAGGCATGGATGTGGTGGCCGAGGCCTTGCGTCAGGTAGGCGGTGATATTCAGGTGGAAAGCCAGCGCGGGATAGGGACCCGGTTTCGCTTTCACGTCCCGCTGACCCAGTCGATCACCCATGGGATCGTCATCACGGTCGGCGAGCAGGTCTTTGCCCTGCCGTATAGTGGCATCGAGGCTATCCTAAGGGCTCCGAGGGCGCGTTTGAACACCTTGCTTGGTAAGCACGAACCGACCTGGGAATATGCCGGTCAGTTGCTGCCATTGGTTGATCTTAGGGCGTTGCTCGGCTTCACGGGCACGCGCGCGGGAGCAGGCGAGGGCATGGCTCCCCTGGTGGTAGTGCGTTTGGGTGAGCGCCTCATGGTTCTGCGTATCGATGCCCTTCAGGGCAGCCAGCAGTTGTTCATCAAGGCGCTCGGTCCCTTCCTCTCCAAAGTGCCCGCCCTGGCGGGAGCCACTTTGCTGGCTGACGGTCGTGTGGTACTGGTGCTCGACGTGGCGGAGCTCTTCCGTCTGGCCAGCCAAGCGCGGACCAAGCCGGTCGAGGCCCAAGAAGCAGCCCAGGCAAGGCGCGCGCAGGTGCTGGTGGTGGACGACTCGATCACCATCCGCAAGGTCACCACGCGCATCCTCGAACGCTATGGCATCGAGGTTGCGACGGCGAAGGACGGCGTCGATGCGCTGGCCTGGCTGCATGAGCATCGGCCTACCGTGGTGCTCAGCGATATCGAGATGCCGCGCATGGACGGTTTTGAACTGCTTGCCTCCATTCGTAATGATGCGCGTCTTAAGGATCTACCGGTGGTCATGATTACCTCGCGCACCGGGCAGAAGCATCGTGAGAAAGCTCAAGGACTGGGAGTGAGCGCCTATCTTGGCAAGCCCTACACGGAGGCGGACTTGATGCAGACCCTGCGGACCTGGCTGCCGGAGGGCCTTGTAACGAACAGCATGGCGGGAGGTACGGCATGAGCCATGACGTGCCAAACGACGGCCTGCCAGCCGTGACGGGTGATCTCAAACGGAGCGAATCTGGAGGTAGGGAGCACAAGAGGGAGCACATCCTTTGCGTGCGCCTGCCCCTGCAGGGTGTGAGCTTGCTGGTGCCTTATGCCTGTGTCGCGGAAATCGTCAATCTTTCATTGCGCAATCATGTCGGTGCCTTCCTCGGCGAGGTCGATTGGCGCGGCGTCCGCATCCCTGTCCTCAGCCTTGAGCGGGCCTGTGGGTGGGAGGTCGAGGTGCCGCGTGGTCGCGTACGCCTGGTGGTCCTCTATGGCCTGCGGGACAAGGAGAGCCTGCCCTACTATGCCATCGTGTTGGACGGTGTGCCGCGAACCGAGAGCGTTCAGGCCGAGCGGCTCAAAGAGGGGCAGGCCAGCGACTGCGGCCTGCTCGGCAGCGAGGTGATGATGGGGGGGCAGACCTACCATATCCCCGACCTGGAAGCGATCGAGGTCTGGCTGGAAAGGGTTCGTTTCGGTCGCGTCGGTCGCGGATAAGCCCTTCCCGGCGGTCCGTCAGACGAAGTCTCCCCAAAGTGTCTGGGCCGCGGCCAGGAGGGCAAGGCCTGCGGTTTCGGTGCGCAGAATACGTGGCCCCAGATGTACAGGGGTGAAGCCGGCTTGGAGCGCCTGTGCGATCTCTGCCTCGCTCAGTCCCCCTTCCGGTCCGATTAGCACCTCAAGCGCGGCGGGGCGGCCAAGCTCTGCGAGGCTTGCGGTGCCCTCCGGGGCCAGCACGATTCGGGTGGCGCCATCGGAGGGGGCGGCAAGCACCGCCTCCAGTCGTGAGGGCTCATCCAGCCGCGGCAGACGGTTGCGCCCGCACTGCTCGCAGGCCGATTGCAGGATGCCCATCCAGCGCTGCATGCGCCGATCTTGGCGCTCCTCGTCCAGTCTCACCACGCTGCGTTCGGTGGTCACCGGGCTGATGCGGGTGGCCCCAAGTTCGGTCGCCTTCTGCAGGGTGAGGTCCATGCGTTCGCCCTTGCTGAGGCCCTGAATCACCCGTGCCGGGAGGGGCGACTCGCACTCAACAGCCTCGAACGCCAGCACGCTCAGTTCGCCATCACCGAGCAGTTCGGCGGCAAACTGGCCGCCCTGGCCATTGAAGACGATAACGGGATGGCCGGGCTTCAGGCGCAGCACGCGCTCCAGGTGCTGGCGGGCCTTTTGGGGCAGAGGAAGCTGCTGTCCGACGGCGAGCGGCAGGTCGAGAAAGACGCGAGGGATTCTCACGGGGGCTTATCCTCGGGTCGCGACGTCGATGCCCGCACGGGTGACATCGGCGAGCAGGGCGATGTCGTCCTCGCTAAGCACGTAGGGCGGCATCCAGTAGACGACGTTGCCGAGCGGCCGCAGCAGGGCTTCGTGCGCGAGGCCGTGCTCGAACACACGCAGACCGCGCCGTTCTTGCCAGGGATAGGGGGTACGCGTGGCCTTGTCCTGCACCATCTCGATGGCGAGGATCATCCCGCACTGGCGCACCTCGGCGACATGCGGGTGGTCGGCTAGGCCGGCCGTGGCCTCGCCCATCACCTGGCTCAAACGCCGGTTGGCCCCCAACACGTCCGTCTGCTCGAAGAGGTCCAAAGTGGCTAGCGCGGCAGCACAGGCTAAGGGGTTGCCGGTGTAGCTGTGCGAGTGCAGGAAGGCCGAGAGTTTCTCGTAGTCGTCGTAGAACACGCGGTAGACCGCCTCCGTGGTCAGTACCGCGGCGAGCGGGAGGAAGCCGCCGGTCAGTCCCTTGGAGAGGACCATGAAGTCCGGGGTGATGCCCGCCTGCTCACAGGCGAACAGGGTGCCGGTGCGACCAAAGCCCACCGCAATCTCATCCGCGATTAGGTGAACCTGGTAGCGGTCGCATAGCTCACGCGCAAGCCTAAGGTAGAGCGGGTCGTGCATGCGCATGCCGCTCGCGCATTGCACCAGTGGCTCGAGGATGACTGCACTGATCTTCTCATGCTGCGCAGCGAGCAGGGCTTCGAGCCCTGCAGCGGCGCGGCGTGCGACGTCCGTGCAGCTCTCTCCGGGGAGGCGAGCGGAGCAGTCGGGCGAGGGAGCCTTGAGCCCCTCCATCAACAGCGGCTGGTAGGTGGCCTTGAACAGGCTGACATCACCGACCGACAGGGCACCGAGGGTTTCGCCGTGGTAGCTGTGCTCCAAGTAGACAAACTTGGTCTTGCGTTCCGCGCCTTGGTTGCGCCAGGCATGGTAGCTCATCTTCAGCGCCACCTCGATACCGGACGAGCCGTTGTCAGCGTAGAACACGCGGGAGAGGCCGGGCGGGGTGATCTTCACCAGCCGTTCGGACAGTTCGATCACCGGGGCGTGAGTGAAGCCCGCCAGCAGCACATGCTCGAGGGTGTCGAGCTGCTGCTTGATCCGTCCGGCGATAAAGGGGTTAGCGTGGCCGAACAAGTTGACCCACCAAGAGCTGATCGCGTCGAGGTAGCGGCGGCCGTCGAAGTCGTACAGCCATACGCCCTTGCCGCGCGCGATGGGGATCACGGGCAGGCGCTCGTGATCCTTCATCTGCGTGCAGGGGTGCCAAAGGACGTCAAGGTCGCGCCGACTCCAGGCGGCATTGAGGGAATCAGTCACCGCCACTGTCCCCGCCGCCGACGTCGTGGTCATGGTGGCAGGAGGTGTCCCCGCCGCTGGATGGGCTATTGCGAGCCAAGGGCTGCACCCGTAGGGCCGTACCTTCCACGCCGATGACCTCCACCCGGGTACCGGCGGGAAGGTCAGGGCCGAATACCCGCCAAACGGTGTCGTCCATGTG
>JARJMX020000091.1 GCA_029335925.2 Gammaproteobacteria bacterium | reverse complement strand
CAACGCCAAGTAAGCGCGGACACACTCCCTCCGCGCCGTCCGCGCCGCACCCTCGCCGCCTCGCATGGATGCGGCGAGGGTTCTCGCTCTGCCCACCGTCCAGGACATCACGCCATGCCCCGCCGACCCCCCTGACCGGCCCCCGCAGGATCCGGTGCGCAGCGACCTGATGAAGCGCCTGCAGGACATCAGCACCGCAACGCTGGTGCCAAGAAACCCCTGATCAGCCGCCCGTGAAGGACGTCAAGCCCATCAAGCTGCAATGAATCACCGCTGCGCCAGCGACGCAACCCGCAACCCGTTCAGTGTTTGAAGACCTTGACCGCCGAGACCAGCAGGATCAGCGCCAGCGTAACGATCAAAAGGTCCGTTGGCACCCAGCCCAGCACGACCCCACCGATCACCGCCCCGACGAGCGAGCCGGCGGCCATGAACAGGAACAGCGGGCGCTCGCGGCCCAGCACTTCGAAGGCCGCAGCCTCGCGGTAGCGCATAAAGCCCACGACCATCGTGGGCAGGGACACCGCCAGGCTCAGGCTGCCGGCCAGCTTGATGTCCGCGCCCCACAGCAGGACGATGGTCGGAATCAGCAGCTCGCCCCCCGCCACACCCAGCAGTGCGGCGACCACGCCGATAAAGAACCCCGCCACCAGGCCCGCCAGGCCCTGAATGACGGGGCTGGAGAACAGCGGCTGGCCGCTCGGGGACAGGTGAAACAGGTGCTGGGCGAGCAGCAGCAGGGCCAACCCAACCAGGAGCAGCATGATGATCATGTTAAGCGCCTTCTCCGGCAGACGGATGGCCTTGCCCGCTGCAAACCAGGCGCCGAGCAAGCTACCGGCCAGCAGGTTGACCACGATGGCACCATGCGCCCACAACTCGCCCCAGGGGATGCTCCCCGAGCGTGACAGCAGGGCGGCCACCACCACCAGCAGGCTCATCGCCTTGTTGAAGATGACCGCCTCCAGGGTCGCCAGACGAAACACCCCCTTGAGCAGGGGCAGACGGAATTCCGCCCCACCAAGCCCCACAAGCCCACCAAGTGCACCAATCAGGGAGCCCGCAGCAAAGCCGGTAATGTTGCGTCGTCCCTGAACGGGCACCGTACCTACTCCATCAGCGCCACGGACTTGATCATGGCGTAGGCCGACGCGCCTGGCTCAAGGCCGAGCTGACGCCGCGAGAACGCGGTGATCTCGGCCAGCAGCAGCTGCCCATCGGTGAGTCGGCAGGCCACCGTGACCCGCCCTTCATGGGGCGGGTCGATGCGCTCGATGGTCACCGGCAGGTGGTTGAGAATGCTCACGCCCCGCGGCTCGTCCATGGCAAGGCTCACGTCGCGCGCCAGGATGCGCAGGCGGGTGGCCGATCTCTTCTGGCTGCAATCCCCGGTCAAAAGGATGCGTACCTGGGCGTTGCCAAACGGGGTCAGGCCATCCGCATTGGTCTGCCCCATCGCCCCCTCCAGCACGGACACCGGCCCTTCTTCGTCGAATAGCGGCGAGTCGGGCCGCGCCAGCGCCTCGCGGAGGGTCTCGATGCGCTCGATGTGCCCCTGGGCCATGAACACCACCCGTGAAGCCAATCGCTCCACCTCGATGGGGGCATGGGTGATGAAAAGCACGGGGATACCGGTCTCATGCGCAAGCTCATCGATCAATGGCAACAGCTCGGCCTTGGCGCGCCAGTCGAGGGCGGAGAGAGGTTCATCCATGCACATCAGGCGCGGCTTGGCGAGCAGGGCGCGGGCGATGGCTACCCGCTGGCGCTCACCCCCTGAGAGCGTGGTGACCGACTGATCGAGCTTGTGGGCAATGCCCACCCGCTCGGCGATCTTTTGCAGGGCATCGGCATCTTGCTTGGGCGCACGCTTGAGTGCGTATTCGAGATTACCGCGCACCGTCAGGTGCGGAAACAGCGCGGCGTCCTGGAACACAAAGCCGATATCGCGCTTGGGCGTGGGCAACTGCCACGCACCATCCTGCCAACGCTCACCGTTGAATGAAAGCGTGCCGCGCGTGTGCCGATCAAGCCCGGTGATGGCGCGCAACAGCGTGCTCTTGCCCGAGCCTGAGCGCCCGAACAGCGCGGTGATACCCGCTGTTTCGATCTCGAACGGGCCCGATTCGAGCAAGAAGCTGCCCTGCCGGAGCGTGAGGTTTCCCCTGAGCATGGTGTAATCAGTTCGGCTTGAGCGGGCTTAAGACCCGCTGATTGATGGCATAAAACAAAAACAGGGTCAGGAAGGAGAAGCCGAGCAGGATGGCAGACAAGCGGTGTGCCTGCTCGTACTCCATCGCCTGCGTATGGTCATAGATGGCGATCGACACCACCCGGGTCTCCCCGGCGATGCTGCCGCCGAGCATGGCGATGACACCGAACTCCCCCACGGTATGGGCGAAGGTGATGACCACGGCGGTGAGGATGCCGCTGCGCGCCAGAGGCAGCACCACGGTGAAGAACCGATCCAGCGCGGAGGCGCGAAGGGTGGAGGCCGCATCCAGATAGCGGCTGCCAATGGCGGCAAAGGCGTCGCGCAGGGGCTGCACCGCGAAGGGTAGGGAGTAGATGACCGAACCGATCAGGATGCCCCAGAAACTGAAGGCCAGATGATGCAG
>JARJMX020000079.1 GCA_029335925.2 Gammaproteobacteria bacterium | reverse complement strand
GTGCATCCGCTTGAACCGCCAGCGCCCCCCTTGGGCCGCGTCGAGGATCAGCTCGCTCACTTGACCACGCGCCATGGCCTGCCAGAGGGGGGCGAACCAGCACGCCTCCAGCCCTTCGACCGTAGCCAGCCAGTCCTCATGATCACCATCAAGCCAGGGCTGCAGGGTATCGTCGAGGACGACGAGGGAATGCCCCGCATCCATGCTCAGGACATCTCCGTCGCTGAGGCGCTCGGGCAGGTCGTACACCGGCAGGGCCGCGGCATGGGCAAGACCACGCGCAAGGGGATGGTCGGCATGGACTAAGGTGATGTCCATGCCCCCGATGGACAAGGCACCCAGCATACCCGCCCCCCACGCCCAGAGGTGATTGATGGTTAGCAGCCCCTTGGCCTCCCGTGCTTCATTCACAGGGTGCGCATGCAGCAGCATCTGAATTTCCGTCAGCCAGGCGAGCCAGCGGGTGGCGTCTGCCCCGCCCGGCTTGAACAGGCCGGCATCCCGCCCCACCGCGCGGGTCAGGGGCGTGGTGACAAGATCGAAGGCTTGCGGTGTTTGCAGGTACCAGCGCTCGGAGGCGGCCACGGTGAGACGCCAGCCGAGATCTTGGAAATGGGACTCAACCGAGGCCGCCAGCGCCCGCGCCTCATCTATGGACAGCCGCAACGAAGGGCCGCCGAAGACGATGGCATCGGTCATGCCCAACTTGAGGTGGACCGGGTCAAGGCGCAGGACATAGCCTTCCGGGCGTTGGCCCATCTCGCCCCACAGGCCGAGTGCGGCCCAGGGCAGATCCTCACCTTGATAGCCGAACAGTCGTGCGAGAGCACCTTCAAAGCCAAGGGGCTCGACGGTTAGACGATCGCCGCGGGCCAGCATGCGCCGCAGGGTGGGGGCATGAGGCTTAGGCGGGTGGATCTCGGCGGGCCACGGACCAAGCAGCCCCGGCACAAAAAGGGCGAGGGTCGTCATCAAGCGGGAGCGGGGTTGATCAGCCCCTCGAACACCCAGCGCGAGCGCACCACCATGGCTGGCGTCTCATTGGATCGCTTCGCGGAATTCGCAGAAGGGTGGCTTGGGAGGGGTTCCACGATGTGACGCAAGCGGAGCATAGCAGCATAGTCCACACGGATGCGGTTGAGTGCCTGCGGTGGCGCGTCCAAGGCCAGGGTGAGCGCGGCGCGCATCACTACAGCATGGCAGACGACCAATACCCGCTGGCCTGCGTGGTGAGCAGCGAGATCGTCTAGGGCATCGCGCACCCGTTCCATAAAGGCAAGCACTGACTCAGAGCCATAGGGCATGCCAGTGACGATATCACGTTTGTAAGCGGCATAGGCCTCGGCCCAATGAGTCTGCACCTCTGTATGGCTAAGACCCTCCCACGCTCCCAGACCGATTTCACGCAGGCGCGGTTCGATGGTAAGGGGTAGCCCCTTCTGTCTGGCATAGTCCTCAGCAAAGGTGCGGCAACGCTGCAAAGGTGAGCTGACCACAGTATCCCACCCCCCACCCTCGACCGCCCGCCACATGGCAGCCAGCCCTTCGGTCGTGAGCGGGTCGTCGACACCATCGCCGCGATAGCGCGAGCCGCCGACCGGTTCGCCATGGCGCAAAAGGTCCAGCCTGGCCATCAGGCAATCCAGTCGCCCAGGGTCAACAGGGCAATGATGGCGACGAAGGTAATCAGCGAGCGCAGCACCAATCCGCGCGCGGCGCGTACGATGCTCGCATCAGCCTCAATGTCACCGGCCTCGCTGATCTGGGTGGTCACGCTGTATGCCTCGGCGCGCAGGGCAGCACGCCCGACGCGCAGCAGGAGGTCGTAGTTGGCCTGCTCGAGCTCCCTCGCCCGGGAGGCGGCCGATGCCTCGCGCGGGGTGTCGACGGACACCTGCCTCTCCTGACGCCAGGCGTTCAGCCCCTCCTCGAAGCTACCGGAAAGGATGTACATGCCCGCAAGTAGGCGCGCAGGCAACCAGTCCAGCGCAGCGCGCAGCAGGCGTGCCGCCTCGCGCAAGCTCTCTGCATCGCTCTGCTGTTCGACGTGTGCAGTCAGCCGGTAGACCACCGCACCAAGGGGGCCGAGCAAGACAAACCACAGTAAGGGGGCCACCCAGCGCTCATTGGCCTCGAGCAGGAGGGCGTCAGCCACGGCTCGAACCTCGTCCTCGACCGCTTGGGGAGCCGCGCCCCCCAGCAGGTATTCGGCATGGTGGCGGGCTATACCGTCCTCCCCCTTCTCGCGTGCGGCAACATAGGCATCGATCGCCGGATCGACACCCCCCGGCCGCAGGGCCAGGAACAGGATCAGCACGCTAAAGGCCAGCTCCAGCAGGCCCCAAAGCACACCGTGCAGTAGCGACTGTACGGCCACGGCCAAAAGCGCCCAAGGGGCGACCAGCACGGTCAGGGCCAACCCGCCGGGCACGTTCAGACGCCCGGACAAGGCCCCGGCGTAACGGTCGAACCAGACCAGCGAGCGACATTCGGCGAGCTGCGGGGCTAGGCGCTCGGCGAACAGTGCAATCAGGGTAGCAAGCAGAAGCATGGTGACAACCTTCCGGGATTCACACAGTCATTATGACCAAGCGGGCCTCGCTCGCCCAGCGCCGATCTTCCTGAACCATCACCCCATGCCGTGTAAGCGCATGCGCCAATCTCGACCAGTCGAAGGCCGGACCGGGATCGGTCTTGCGCCCAGGGGCGATGTCTTCATGTCCGGCGATGGCGATGAGGGTCGGATAAACTTTCTTCAGGACATGGATGACCTCCGCCAAGCGCTCGTACTGGACTTCGGCATAAGGCTCTTCGTCCGTGCCCTCCAGTTCGATACCTATGGAGAAATCATTGCAACGCTCCCGCCCGACGAACCTCGAGACACCAGCATGCCAGGCGCGCAAGTGAAAAGGGACATACTGGGTGACGGCCCCATCCCGCCGGATGAGCAGGTGCGCCGATACCCGCAAATGAGCAATGGCGGCAAAGTAAGGATGAGCAGCCGGATCGAGTCGGCCAAGGAAAAGATCGTCGATCCAAGGCCCACCGAACTCCCCCGGCGGCAAGGTGATGCTGTGGACCACAACCAACTCCGGCTTTATCCCCGAGGGTCGCTCGTCGCAGTGAGGGGAGGGGAGCCTATGGGCTACCGAAAGCCAGCCAGCTTGAACAAGGAGATCTGATGCAATCAAGGGGAGCGGGGCATGCGTGGTGCGAGCGGCAGGGATGTGGGGATGGCTGAAGCCTTCATTCAGACACCAAGATTATCACGCCAGCTTCCAAGCATCGCTCAACTGGCCGCGATAGACTTTCTGGTCCCACGGTAGGTGAACCCTCCTGCCGCCACCACGCACGGCAGCGTGGCGAATTCGTCAATCAGACTGTAATGGATGGTCACTGTGCCCTCCTTGCGCTGGAGCCCGTGCTCAGGCGGTTAGACGATGATCCGA
Organism: Gammaproteobacteria bacterium; assembly: GCA_029335925.2. Classification (GTDB taxonomy): domain Bacteria; phylum Pseudomonadota; class Gammaproteobacteria; order Halothiobacillales; family Halothiobacillaceae; genus Thiofaba. The sequence goes on along the minus strand of JARJMX020000079.1, from coordinate 2,855 downwards.
TGTCCCATTTGAAAATTCTTATGACCCATCAAAACGATCTTCTCGCCACGTTAAACCCCACCCAGAGAGAAGCCGTGTTGCATGCCCACGGCCCCCTGCTCGTTCTGGCGGGCGCGGGTTCGGGCAAGACACGCGTCATCACCGCCAAGATCGCCTACCTGGTGCGCGAACTGAAGGTGCCGGCGCGGCATGTTTATGCCGTCACCTTCACCAACAAGGCGGCGCGGGAGATGCAGGAACGGGTTAGCAAGATGCTTTCGGTCGAGGAGCGGCGAGGGCTGCATGTTTCCACCTTCCATACCCTCGGCCTGACCATCCTCAAGCACGAGCATGTGGCCGCGGGATTGCGCCCCGGCTTTTCCATCCTCGATACCGAAGATGTGCTGACCGTGCTGCGCGAACTTTCGAAGCTGCCGGACAAGGCCCAGGTGGAGGAACTGCGCCACCGCATCAGCCTGTGGAAGAACGAGGGGCTGTCCCCACAGGAGGCCATGGCGAGCGCTAAGACCGACGAGGACCAGAATGCCGCCCGTTGGTATCAAGCCTACGAACGCCAGCTGCGGGCCAGCAATGCGCTTGACTTCGATGACCTGATCGCCCTGCCGGTGCGCCTGTTCACTGAACACCTGGAAATTCGTGCCAAGTGGCGCCAGAAGGTGCGTTACCTCCTCGTCGACGAGGTGCAGGATACCAACGCCGCGCAGTACGCCCTGCTGCGCCACCTGCTGGACGTGACCGCCAACCTCACTGCGGTGGGTGATGACCATCAATCCATCTACGCTTGGCGCGGCGCGCGGCCGGAAAACTTAAGCCGTCTTGCGCAGGACTACCCCACACTCAAAGTCATCAAGCTCGAACAGAACTACCGCTCAGTCAATACCGTGCTGAAGGCAGCCAACGCCCTCATTCGCAACAACAGCAAGCAGTTCGAGAAAAACCTGTGGAGTGCGCTCGGCGAAGGCGAACCGTTGCGCGCCATCCTCTGCAAAGATGCCGACGACGAGGCCCTGCGCGTGGCCGTCGAGATCCTGCAACATAAATTCAAGCATCGCACCAAGTTCTCCGATTATGCCGTGCTCTACCGCGGTAACCACCAGGCCCGCCCGCTCGAAGGTGCCCTGCGCCAGCACGCCATCCCCTACCACATCAGCGGCGGGCAATCGTTCTTCGAGCGCAGTGAGATCCGTGACCTATCCGCCTACCTTCGCCTACTCGCCAACCCGGACGACGACACCGCTTTTCTACGCGTGGTCAACATCCCGCGCCGGGAGATCGGGGCAGGTACCCTGGAAAAACTCGGATCCTACGCGCAGGGACGCAACCTATCGCTGGATGCCGCGAGCCGCGAATTCGGCCTGTCGCAGCAGCTCAGTGAGCGATCCTTCGAGCGCCTGCAACGCTTCACCACCTGGCTGGACGACTTACGCCAAGCCGCCGAACATGCCCCGCTGGCCGCACTGCGCCAGCTGGTGCAGGACATCGGTTACGAGGACTGGCTGAAGGACACCTCCGACACGCCTAAGCAGGCCGAGCGCCGCTGGAAGAATGTTCAAGACTGGCTGGAATGGCTGGAAAAACTGGCTTCAGGAGAGGATGCGCTCGACATCCAGGAGCTGGCTGGCCGGGCCAGCCTCATGGGCATCCTCGAGAGGCAGAACGAGAATGATGTTGGCGACCAGGTGCGCCTGATGACTCTGCACGCCGCCAAAGGCCTGGAGTTCCCGCACGTGTTTATTATCGGCATGGAGGAAGATCTCCTGCCCCACCGCGAGAGTCTGGATCCGGAGAAGCTGGAAGAGGAGCGTCGGCTGGCCTACGTCGGTATCACCCGCGCGCAGCAAAGCCTAACCTTCACCCTAACCCGCAAACGCAAGCGCTACGGCGAATGGGTGGACAGCGAACCGAGCCGCTTTCTTGAAGAAATCCCACCCCATCTGCTGCGTTGGGAAGGCCGCGCTGACGCGAGCGATCCGGAGGAAAAAAAGACCAAAGGTCGTGCCCAGCTCGAAAGCCTGAAGGCGCTGCTTGGCGGGGGCTAGCACTGACCACCGCCCCGGAAACAACAAACCCCGCACAAGGCGGGGTTTACAGGCTGTGCCCCGAAGGGCCACTCCACGACGAATTAACGCTTGGAGAACTGGACCGCGCGGCGGGCCTTGCGCAGACCGACCTTTTTGCGCTCGACTTCGCGGGCGTCACGGGTGACGAAGCCGGCCTTACGCAGGGCGGGGCGCAGAGACTCGTCATACTCGATCAGAGCGCGGGTGATGCCGTGACGGATTGCGCCGGCTTGGCCGCTGGTGCCGCCGCCTTTGACGTTCACCAGGATATCGAACTTATCGGACAGACCCGTCAGTTCAAGCGGCTGGCGCACGATCATGCGGGTGGTCTGGCGACCGAAGTAGGCCTCCAGCGGACGACCGTTGATAACGATATTGCCGCTGCCCGGACGAACATAGACGCGGGCGCTGGAGGTCTTGCGGCGACCGGTACCGTAGCTTTGGTTCAGAGCCATGCCTAAAACTCCCGATTAAAGTTCGAGGGTGCGCGGCTGCTGAGCAACATGCGGATGCTCGGAACCGGCGTATACTTTGAGTTTGCGGAACATCTGACGGCCCAGCGGATTCTTGGGCAGCATACCCTTGACAGCGATCTCGATGATACGCTGCGGGGCCTTGGCGATCAGCTTCTCAAAGCTGATCGACTTCAGGTTGCCGATGTAACCGGGGTGGTGGTAGTTGATCGTGTGCGTGGCCGTGGTGCCGGTCACCGGCAACTTCTCGGCGTTTATGTCGACAATGTATGAAGCGGGATGCACGTGGGGGGTAGTCTCGGGCGTGTGCGTGGCTCGCAGG
>JARJMX020000076.1 GCA_029335925.2 Gammaproteobacteria bacterium | reverse complement strand
TTCCCTCACCAATTGTGGATGGCTGGCGCAGGCCGCAGCGGCGTCGGGCCTGAAGAGCGCCGATCAAGTGGGCGAACAGTAGTATGGGCAACAGGAAGCCTGCGAGCAGATGGATGCTAAGGGCGATCTGCCCGGCAAGTTCGTTACCGGCGTAGTACAGCATAAGGCCACTGGCAACCAGCAGGCCGAAGGCCACCAGCAGCAGGATGCCGGAGAAGATGTTCTCCCGCCTAATCCAGCCTGCGCGCATGTGCACGGTCCAGAGTGCGCCGAGCAGCATCAGGGTGGTGAAGAAGCTTATGGCATGGAGGGCGGCAACCCAGGTGCGTTGATGACCCAGTGACCACAAGCCGAGCTCCAGGCCGAGCCGGGTATCGAGTGCGTTGGGCACGAGCGCAAGGCCGCTGGTGAACAGTAGGGTGAGGGTGGCCAAAAGGATGCGGGTGAAGCCCGTCGGATAATCCTTCACATGAATCTCCGGAGACGATGTAGGAGCGGCTCCCCTCCGCGATGGGGCAGGAGTCATCGGCCCGGGGGTGGGCCTACCACGTCAGGAGTACTGGCCTGGCCGCGATGGATTCTATCAGTGTTTCCTGCCGTCCTCTCCCGCAACGATCAGCCGGCCGCCGAGCTTGGCAATGCGCCTGCTCCGCTCATGGTCCGGCGCCAGCGCCGCAACCTTGGTTAACGCGTCCGCCCGCCAAGCTTCGTTAGCCATGACCGTCCATACCCTCGGGCAGGTATTGAAATGCGGGCAAGCCGCGCCGTCGCAGCCGGCGGGCGTGACGATGCAGGACGGGAACCTCGCCTGGTCCTCGAGCGACAGGCCGACCGCGGAGGTCGCCATCGCCGTGTTGCGGAATGAACCAAGGGCGCTGATCGCGCCGCTCGCCTCGCGTAACGCGATCGGCACGGGATCGGGACCGAACAGGCGCAACTCGCCGCCGGCGTTGACCACGCCGCGGGTCACGCCGTGGGCCAGCAGGGCACGCACGGCGGCATCCACGGCAAAGCCCTTGGCAATGCCGTCGAGGGTCAGAATGACCGGGCGCTTGAGCCGCACGCGCAGGCGCGGCAACAGCTGGAGGGCCTCCCAGCCCTCGCTGTCCAGGTCGTGGAAGCCGTGATTCGGCAGGCGCCCCTCGCGCACCAGCCGCCCGCCGACAGTGAAGTCAAACAGCCCATTGCTCTTGCGCGCCATGTGGCGCGCGAGCAAAAGCACGCGGAAGGTGGAGGGATTGACCGCGACCGGTTTGCGCCAGGCGTGCAGATTGATCCGGGAGAGGTCGCTGTCCGGGTCGAAGAAGCTCATCTGTCGCTGCACCTCATCGATGGCCGAAAAGGCCGCCTCGATTCCGGTTTCGGCCAGCGCGGCTGGAGCGCGGGCCTGGATCTCGACGAAGGTGCCGAGCAGCGGCCGCAACCGGCGGATGGCTGGGGCGGGCATGGCGGGCTCAGCGTGTGGGCAGGGCGACCTGCTGCAGGACGAGCAGGCGCTTGACGCCGTTCATCACGTTGCGGCAGGAGAGGGTGGCGCCGCTAATGTTCGGCACGTCCTTGTCCAGCTTAAACGGGTCGGCCAAGGTTTTGCCTTCCAGCGTCTTGCGCCAGCTAGCCTCGCGGATCTCATCGCCGTAGGTTTCCTTGAAGACCATCACCTCCACGCCCTTCACCTTGCCCTCCGGCAGCAGTCCTACGGCATAGGTGATGAACTCGTGCTTGCCGACCACGTTGTCGACGATGAACCAGCCGATCAGCTCGCCGTTTTTCTCCGCGCGCCAGACGTCCTGCTTTTCCCAGCGCTGCTTGACGCCGGCCCGATCCTCAATCGCCTCGCGCTGTTCCTTGGAAAGCAGCACCGGCGCGGCGATGAAGCTATCGGCCTCGGGGAAGATCGCCTTTTGCGCCTGCTCGATGCTCAGGTACTCGGTGGCGTGCGCCGGGCCGACCACAAGGGCCGCCGCGGGAATGATGAGAAGGGGGGCAAAGTCACGCATGGGGACCTCAGAAGTTGTAGCCGATCTTCAGGCGGACCTCGTATTTCTCGTGGTCGGCTAGGTGCCGTCCGGTGCTGTTGTCGTTGCTCTCGTCGGAGCCGGCGAGCTGGGTTGCCCAGGTGAGGGTGGCCCACCAGTCCTTGCCGCCGTAGTGGAGGCTCGGCCCAGCGAACAGATCCCAGTGGTCGAACTCCCAGGAGCCATTGGCCGGGTTGAGTATCTCCGCATCAATCCAGCCTTCCGCGCCAACAAACCAGTTGGGGGCAAAGCGGTAGGCCACGCCGGTACGGAAGCGGGGGGCGATGGAATATTCCGTATTGCCGCCCCCCTCGGGCTTCCAGGATTCCGCTTCGATCTCAATGTTGCTCAGCCATTGCAGCTGGCCGTCCATGTAGGGCTTCTGGAAGATGACCTTGCCTTCCAGTTCGAAGCCGGTGCCCTTTTCACCGGTGATGCTGTCGATGGTGTCATAAGTCACTTCCCCGTACAGGGCTAGCCCTAGATCATCTTTGTAGGGCGAAAGCAGCATGTGTTTAGTTTCAAGCGAAAAACCCGAGAGTTGAGTCTTATGCAGGCTACCTGTGATCTCGCCCTCATCCAGCGGTCCCGCGCAACCCTCTTCGCCGCAGTCATAGGCGTGACGGTAAGCATTGAGATAGGCCGAGACCGACGTGCGATCGCTAAGGCCATATTCATACTCTGCTCGCAGATACTGCGCAGCGTAACTGCCGCGACGCTTGTCGCCATGGTGGGTGATCCACAGGTAGGCCTCGGCTCCACCCTTGGGCAGGGTCTCGGCACCAATGGTGTAGCCCAGCAGATTTTCGTCGGCCAGTACCGGGGTGGCCAGCATGAGGGAGGCGAAGGTCGTGGTGGCGAGCCTGGTGAGGGAGTTCATCGGGTTTAATCCTTTTATCTTAATGAGAACAATTCGCAATACTAATCATGTTATTGGTTGAGTCAAGCCCTCTTATTCATCCCGGGCTAGAATGGTGGCTCATTCTTAAGCGGAGGAAAGTCATGTTCACAGGCATCATCCAGGCGGTTGGCAGGGTGCAGTCCATGCGCGATGTGGGCGGTGACCGCCGCCTGGTCATCACGGCGGACGCGGGGTTCCTGCATGGTGTGCAGCTTGGTGACAGTATTGCCACACAGGGCGTCTGTCTGACGGCGGTCGAGCTCACCGCCACCAGCTTCGCCGCCGATGTGTCGAGAGAAACCTTGGCTCACAGCACCCTTGGCAGCTTGCGCAGTGGATCAGAGGTCAATCTTGAGAAGGCCCTGACTCTTTCCACCCCGCTCGGTGGTCACTTGGTGAGCGGTCATGTCGATGGCGTGGGGGAGGTTGAGGCACGCTGGGACGATGCTCGTTCGATCCGCTTCCGCCTGCGAGCGCCGGATACGCTTGCGCGCTACATCGCGGCCAAGGGCTCCATCACCGTGGACGGCATCAGCCTGACAGTGAATGCGGTGCAGGGCGCGTGCTTCGAGCTGAACCTGGTGCCGCACACCCTGGCCGTGACGACCGCCAAAGCCTGGCAACCGGGTGTGAAGGTGAATCTGGAGGTGGATATCATCGCTCGCTACCTCGAACGGCTGCTCCAGGGCGGGAGTGCGGCCAAGGAGGGCGGCGGGGTGAGTGAGGAATTTTTGCTGCGCTGCGGTTTTGGGCAGCGTTAATACCGGCATCAATGAGGGGTGACGGCATGCCCGGCTGTGATAAAGTTGCCCATCCCTTTCTTTGTCAACGCATCCATGAGTCTCAATAGCACCGAGGAAATCCTTGACGATCTCCGCGCCGGGCGCATGGTGATCATCATGGATGACGAGAACCGCGAGAACGAAGGCGACCTGTTGATGGTCGCCGAGAAGGTGCGCCCCGAGGACATCAACTTCATGGCGCGCTATGGCCGCGGGCTGATCTGCCTGACCTTGACCCAGGAGCGCTGCGAGCGCCTGCGCTTGCCGCTGATGGTCAGCCGCACCGGTGAACATTTTGGTACCAACTTCACCGTCTCCATCGAGGCCGCCGAGGGGGTGACCACGGGCATCTCCGCCGCCGACCGCGCGCGCACTGTGCAGGCTGCGGTGGCGAAGGATGCGAAGCCGGAGGATTTGGTTCAGCCCGGGCATATCTTCCCGCTCATGGCCCGTCCTGGGGGGGTCTTGACCCGTGCCGGCCACACCGAGGCGGGTTGTGACCTCGCGCGGCTAGCGGGTTTCGAGCCGGCGGCGGTGATCGTTGAAATCCTCAACGAAGACGGCACCATGGCGCGCCGCCCGGACCTTGAGAAGTTTGCCGCTAAGCATGGCCTGAAGATCGGTACCATCGAGGATTTGATCCGCTATCGTCTCAAGCACGAGCACACCATCGAGCGGGTGGCCGAGGCGCCATTCCCGACTCGTTTCGGCGAGTTCCGCCTGTTTGCCTACCAGGATCAGGTGGATGGCTTGGTGCACCTGGCCCTGGTCAAGGGGCAGCCTCGGGCCGACGAGCCGGTCATGGTGAGGGTGCAGGTGCAGAATACCCTGTGCGACGTGCTGTACGGTGAGATGGGCTGTGGCTGGCCTCTGGATGACGCCCTGCGGCGCATCGCCGGAGCCGAGACCGGCGTGTTGGTGCTGCTGCGCCCGACCGAGGAGCCGCGCGAACTGGTGCGCCACATCCGTATGTTGGGCCTAGGTGGCCGAGTCGAGGACCGTGCAGGGAAGGGCGCCTCGATCGAGCAGCGCACCTACGGCATTGGCGCGCAGATCCTGCTCGACCTCGGCGTGCGCAAGATGCGCGTGCTCTCGGCGCCCAAGCGTTTCCACGCCCTTGCAGGCTTCGGCCTGGAAGCGGTTGACTATATTTCCGAGTAAGAGAACTACGATGAGCACCATTCGCACCATCGAGGGCGGCCTGAACATCGACGGCGGCCGCTTCGCCATCCTCGTCACCCGCTTCAACGCCTTCATCACGGAGTCCCTGCTGCACGGGGCGCTGGACGGACTCAAGCGCCACGGGGTGAAGGATGAGGCAATTCACATCGTACGTGTGCCGGGCGCCTACGAGCTGCCGCTGGTGGCGCAGAAGCTTGCGGCGACTGAGCGCTATGACGCCATCATCGCCCTAGGTGCGGTGATCCGCGGGTCCACCGCCCACTTCGACTACGTGGCGGGTGAGGCGGCTAAGGGCCTGGCCAGCGTCGCCCTAGATTTCGGCCTGCCGGTCATTTTCGGCGTGTTGACCACCGACACCATTGAGCAGGCGATCGAACGCGCCGGCACCAAGGCCGGCAACAAGGGCTTTGAGGCCGCGATGACTGCGATCGAGATGGTCAATCTGATTGACCAGATTGAGGCCTGATGAAGGGCAGGACCTTCCGAGGGCTTGAGCCGCAGGAGCGGCGCCCCCGCCGCGAACGGGCGTGGGGGCATCGGCCCGAGGGCGGGCCGCCTGCGAAGCAAGGCCAAGCCCCTACCCTTTCTTGAAGTGGGGGTTTTGTTGCATTTTTCTGGCGTTCTGCGCTGCATCCAAGGCGCATTCGTTCTTTAAAGGTTTGATCGTGACTGATTCATCCGCATCCTCTCGTCCCCGCGTCCGTCCGGCTCCCCCGGGCATGGCCGCGCGCCGCCGCGCGCGGCGCAAGGCCGTGCAGGCGCTCTACCAGACCCAAATCAATCCGACCACCGCCCTTGAGCTTGAGGCGCAGTTCATGGAGGAGCCCGATATCCTCAAGGCCGATCTGGAACACTTCCGTCGCCTGCTGCAGGGGATTCTTGCGGCGCGGGCGGAGCTGGATGCCCTGATCGCACCACTGGTCAGCCGCCCGCTGGCGGAGGTCGATCCGATCGAACATGCCATCCTCTGGATTGGTGCCTTCGAGCTGCGCGACTGCCCCGATCTGCCCTACCGGGTGGTGATCAACGAGGCCATCGAGCTGGCCAAGATGTTCGGCGCTGAAGGCAGCCACGGCTTCGTCAATGGGGTGCTGGACAAACTGGTGCCACGGCTGCGCGCCGCCGAGTTTGCCGCGGCCACCAAGCCCTGAATCAGGGGCATTCGAGAGTGAGCGGGGTGGGCGGCTTCGGCCGCCGGCCCCACAGGGCGCGATTGAGGATCTTCAGCGCCAATGCCGGTGCCGGTAGGTCGGCGTAGGACTGCGGCAAGGCGAGCATGCAGGCCTTGATGCCATCCCCCTGGCGCACTGCGGTGACCCTGAAGGTGGTTTCCCTCCAGGCGTTGATGCGCATCACTGGCAAGCCTCTGCGCGCCAGTTCGCCAATGGCATCCAGTTCGGCGCGTGCGCAGGACGAGAGCAGCCCTTGGGCCAGGGCACCGAGTCCGGGCATGATCTCGCGCGGGTTCACCCGCACCGCGGCGAAGAAGTCCTGCAGTTGCTGCAGGTCGTGCTCTGGGGGGCGCTCCCAGAGGAAGATCCGGCTGCAGATCGCGTCGTTGCTGTCGCGAATGATGTATTCGGTGGTCGGTCGGCCGGCGACCTCCGGTCCCGCGCCAGCCTTTTCTAGGCCGAAGAACATGCGCTCGCCACCGAAGAACACCCGCGTGGCATCGGTCAGCGTGCGCTCGCCCATGTCGACGAAGTACACTCGGGGCGCCGTAAGATCGGCCAAGACATAGGTATAGTCGCTCTTCTCGCTCTGGCCGCGCGCCCAGCCTCCCTGCAAG
>JARJMX020000070.1 GCA_029335925.2 Gammaproteobacteria bacterium | reverse complement strand
CGGCCAAGGATATCAAGAAGATGGACCCGTTCATCCACTACGGCATGGCGGCGGCGATCCAGGCCATCGAGGACGCCGGCCTGACCGCCGATGAGCCGGATGCGGAGCGGATCGGGGTGGCCATCGGTTCGGGCATCGGCGGCCTGCCGGGAATCGAGCGCACGCGCGACGCCTTTAACGACGGCGGTCCACGCAAGATCTCACCGTTCTTCGTCCCAGCCTGCATCATCAACATGGTGGCGGGCAACCTGTCCATCCGCTACGGCTTCAAGGGGCCCAACATCGCCATCGTCACTGCCTGCACCTCGGCCACCCACAACATCGGCGAGGCGGCGCGCATGATCGCCTATGGCGATGCCGACGTGATGGTTGCGGGTGGAGCGGAGATGGCCACCTGCGAGCTTGGCATCAGCGGCTTTGCCGCGGCGCGCGCCCTCTCCACCCGCAACGACGCCCCCGAGGCTGCCAGTCGGCCGTGGGATGCGGATCGGGATGGCTTCGTGCTGGGCGAGGGGGCTGGCATCCTGGTGCTGGAGTCGTATGAGCGGGCCAAGGCCCGCGGGGCAAAGATCTATGCTGAGCTTGCGGGCTTTGGCATGAGTTCGGACGCCTACCATATGACCCTGCCAGCCGAAGGCGGGGATGGGGCCCGCCGCTGCATGGAGGCGGCCCTGCGCGATGCGCGCCTGAACCCCGAGGATGTGCAGTACATCAATGCCCACGGCACCTCCACCCCGGTCGGAGACCGCGCTGAGACGGATGCGGTCAAAGCGGTCTTCGGTGAACATGCTTACCGTATTGCGATGAGCTCAACCAAGTCCATGACCGGTCACCTGTTGGGGGCTGCCGGTGGGGTGGAAGCCATCTTCAGCGTGCTGGCCCTGCGCGACCAGGTGGCGCCGCCGACCATCAATCTCGATACGCCAGGCGAGGGCTGCGACCTGGATTACGTCCCGCACACCGCGCGTGACATGCGCATCGACTGCGCCCTCTCCAACTCCTTCGGTTTCGGCGGCACCAACGGCACATTGGTGTTTCGTCGTATCTGACGGACGGTTGTCCGCGGTGGATGCGCTCAACGGTGTAACAGGGCTGACGGTGCGTCGTCTCACGGCGCCCGTTGACCTTCTGGCCCTGCACCGAGCCCATCCTGAGCGCTACCCCCACCTGCTCGCCAGCTCGGCTCATGGCACGGCGCAGGGGCGCTACGACATCCTGTTCGCCCATCCGCGCTCGCGCCTGGTGTTCGATGGGGTGCGCTGCACGCGGGACGGCCAGCCCGTCGAGGGCGGTTTTCTCGCCGCCCTCGATGCTTGGTGGCAGGAGGAGCGTATCCCCGAGTCCGCAAGTCCGCTGCCCTTTCAAGGCGGCTGGTTCATCTATCTGGGTTATGAGCTGGCGCACTGGCTGGAGCCAAGCGTACCGCTCGCGGCCAAGCCCCATGGCCTGCCGGTGGCCCTGGCTGAGCGCTGCCCAGCGGCGGTGATCCATGACCACCTTGACGGTGTGAGCTGGTGGGTGGAGGAAGGCGACGAGGCGCGCTTGATGCCGCGTTTCATGGCGGACTGTGCCGCGCTAAAGCTGACTTCTCTGCCGACCTCCCTGCCTACCTTGACCCTGGAGGAAGACACGCCATCGGCCTTCCTGGACGGGGTGCGGCGCATCCGTGAGTACATTCTGGCGGGCGACATCTTTCAGGCTAACCTCTCGCGCGCTTGGTGTGGGCGCTTTGCTCAGCCGGTGGAGGCCGCTGATTTGTTCCAGCGCTTGGCGCATAACAATCCCGGACCCTTTGCCGCGCTTTCCCGCATTGATGACCAGGCGATTGTCTCCAGCTCACCCGAGCGGCTGGTGTGTGCGCGTCACGGGGTGGTGCAGACCCGCCCGATCGCCGGAACCCGTCGCCGTGGTGCGGACGAGTGCGAGGATGCGGCGCTCAAGGCCGAGCTGATCGTCCACCCGAAGGAGCGCGCCGAGCACATCATGCTGCTCGATCTGGAGCGCAACGACCTGGGCCGGGTGAGTCGCTCCGGCAGCGTGCAGGTGGACGAGTGCATGGTGATTGAAACCTACCGCCACGTGCACCACATCGTCTCCAACGTACGCGGCGAGTTGCGGCCGGAGATCACGCCGGGGCAGTTGCTGGCGGCATTGTTCCCGGGCGGTACCATCACTGGCTGCCCCAAGGTGCGTTGCATGCAAATTCTTGCCGAGCTCGAGGGTTGCGCGCGCGGCCCCTACACCGGCTCGCTCGGCTACCTCAATCGTGACGGTTCGCTGGACACCAATATCCTGATCCGCACCCTGCATCTTGATGGGCAGGGGTTCATCCTGCGCGCCGGGGCGGGGATCGTCGCCGATTCCGAGCCTGAGGCTGAGCTTGCCGAGACGCGCGCCAAAGCGCGTGGCCTGCTGCGTGCCCTAGGGCTCATGGAGTCCTGAGAATGCCCGTCGTGGTGGACAGCCTGCCGCTGAGTGATCGCGGCTTGCATTACGGCGATGGTCTGTTCGAGACCATGGCGGTACAGGAGGGCAGGGTGCGCCTGCTCGACCTGCATCTCGCCCGTCTGGCCCGGGGCGCAGCACGCCTCGCCATCCCCCTGGCCGATGCCGATGGACTCGCAGCGGCACTCGCCCGGGCAGCGGCTGACATGGGGGATGGCGTGCTCAAGCTGATCCTCACCCGCGGCAGTGGCGGGCGCGGCTACCTCCCGCCGGACGTCCCCACCTTTAGCCTAATCATCCAGCGCTATCCCCCCGTCGCAGTGGAGGGGCAGGAGGGCGTGACCGTGCGCCTGTGTGACCTGCGCCTTGCCCGCCAGCCCTTGCTGGCGGGCCTCAAGCACCTCAACCGCCTGGAACAGGTGCTGGCGCGCGCGGAGTGGCGCGATCCGGCCATTGCCGAGGGGCTGATGTTTGATAGCGAGGGCTTGCTGATTGAGGGTGTGGCGAGCAATGTCTTTCTTGTGCGCGAAGGCCAACTACTCACCCCTCTGCTCGACCAGTGTGGCGTCGCTGGGGTGATGCGCGCGCATGTCATCCAGCGTGCCGCTGGGCTGGGGATGGTCGTGCAGGAGACCCGTCTGGTGCTCAATGACCTGCTGGCCGCGGACGAGGTGTTCTTGACCAACAGCCTGCACGGCATTCGTCCTGTCATCAGCCTGCTCGGTCGGTGCACTTGGGCGGTGGGCCCCGTAACCCGCGCCTTGCAGGCCAGACTGTGGGGGGGGTCATGAACCGGCTTGCCGTGCTACCGACCCTGCTGTTGGTTATGACCTTGGTCGGGCTGGGCGGGATCTTCGGTTTCGTGGACGGGCTCTTGAACTTTGCCCGCACACCGCTGCCCCTAAGCGCGCCGGTCTGCTTCGATATCGAGCGCGGCACCGTCCTATCCGGGGTGGTCCGTGAGCTTCAGGGCGAGCTCGGACTGAGCGCGTCGGAGGCCACACGCCTGCGCTGGCTGGCCCGCCTGAGCGGCACCGCAGCGCGCCTGCGCGCGGGCGAGTATCGGGTGGAACCGGGCCAGACGCCTGCGGGATTCATGCGCATGCTGGCCGAGGGCAAGGTCGTGCTGCATCGGATCACTTTTGTGCCGGGCATGACCCTTGAGCAGGCGCGCGATGTGCTTGCCCATCATCCTGCCGTGCGGCAGGAAGGTTTCGCCTTGCGGTCTGAGGCGCTGATGGCTGCATTGGGTGAGCCTGATAAGCCGGCCGAGGGGGCTTTTTTGCCCGAGACCTATGCCTTCCCCCGCGGGACGAGCGATATCGAGCTTTTACGCATGGCACACGAGGCCCTGCGGCGCGAGCTTGATGCACTTTGGGCGGGGCGCGATCCTGAACTTCCGCTGCATTCGCCCCAGGAGGCCCTTATCTTGGCCTCCATCATCGAGAAAGAAACGGGCAAGGCGGAGGAGCGCCCGCTGATCGCCAGGGTGTTCTTCAACCGGCTGCGCAAGAACATGCGCCTGCAGACTGACCCGACCGTGATCTATGGTCTGGGACCGGCATTCGATGGCAACCTGCGCCGACGCGATCTCGAAACCGACACCCCGTGGAACACCTATACCCGCAAGGGATTGCCGCCGACCCCCATCGCCCTGCCATCACGCGAGGCCCTGTATGCTGCGCTGCATCCAGCACCGACACAGGCCTTGTATTTTGTCGCCGATGGCACGGGGGGCCATATCTTTTCCGAAACCCTGGACGCCCACAACCGGGCGGTCCAGCGTATGATCTCTGGAGGTCGTGAGTGAAGGGGCGTTTCATTGTGCTCGAAGGCGGTGAGGGGGCCGGCAAGTCGAGCCACCTCGAGGCCCTGCAGCGCTTGCTGGAAGGGCGCGGCCTGGCCGTGCTGCGCACCCGCGAGCCCGGTGGCACCCCGCTGGGCGAGGCGGTGCGCACGATCTTGCTCGACCCAAGATTTGCCGACATGGAAGCCAAGACGGAATTACTGCTGATGTTCGCCGCCCGCGCCCAGCATGTGGCCCAGGTCATCCGTCCGGCATTGGAGGCGGGTGTATGGGTGATCTCGGACCGCTTCACCAGTTCCTCCTACGCCTATCAGGGCGGCGGGCGGGGGCTGCCATGGCAGGCGATAGCCTGGCTGGAGCGCTTCGTGCAGGACGAGCTGCGGCCGGACCTGACCCTGTTGCTCGACACCCCGGTCGAAGTAGGTCTTGCTCGTATGCGCGCTCGGGGTGAGCCGGAAGATCGTATTGAGCGCGAGGGGTGGCCCTTCTTCGAACGTGTGCGTGCTGCGTTCCTGGCCCAGGCTGAGGCGGCCCCGGATCGCTTTGCCGTGATCGACGCAAGCCAGCCGCTCGATGAGGTCCAGGCCGCCTTGCAGCGTGCCCTCGAGCCGCTCTTGAGGGAGCTTGCATGAGTCACGCCCTGTATCCTTGGCTTGAGCCTCTGTTCGAGCAGCTGGCGGCCTTGGCCAAAGCCGCCCGCCTGCCGCATGCCCTGCTG
>JARJMX020000068.1 GCA_029335925.2 Gammaproteobacteria bacterium | reverse complement strand
CTCGAAGGTCTATCCAACCAGCCCACAGCAGGCTGGACGGCTCAGTAGGTCACACGGGTGGTGCCGTCGCGGGCGTACAGCACCCGCACCCGATCGCCCGGACGGAACTGCACGTCGGCGGCCTGGACCACGGCGATGGTGCGCCCGGAATCCAGCCGTACCGTGATCTCCAGCCCGTCCTGACGGGTGATGCCCTCCTCGGCCGCCGCCCCCGCCATGCCACCGATGATCGCCCCGGCCAGGGCGCCCACCGTACGGGTGGTGCTGCCGGAACCGATACCAGCCCCAGCCACGCTACCGGCAATCGCCCCCGCTCCGGTCCCGATGTTGCTCTTGGTGCCCTCGATGGCAACCACCCGCACCGCCTCAACGCGACCGTATTCCACATCCTGCGCCACCCGTGCCTGATCGCGCGAATAAACGCCACCGGACAGGCTGGAAGCGCAGCCGGAAAGAACGACCACGACCACAGCGGCCATAAAACCTGCGACCACTCGGTTCATGTCGATACTCCGCAATCTGTTACAAGTTTAGATGCCGAACGCGGCCTGGCGTTCAGGCTTAGAAGGGAATGTCGTCCTCGTCGAAGCCGCCACCCCAACCGCTGTCCTGCGAGGCGAGCTGGCGGGAGTCCTGCTGCGGGCGGGACGGCGCTTGGCGCGGCGCGGTGGAGCGCTGCGGAGCATCGAAACCGCTCTCGCTGCTCATGCCCGGACGGCCACCCAGCATCTGCATGTCGCTGGCAACGATTTCGGTGGTGTACTGGTCACGGCCTTCCTTATCCTGCCACTTGCGGGTGCGCAGCGAGCCCTCGATGTAGACCTGCTGGCCTTTGCGCAGGTACTCGGCAGCGATCTCGGCGAGCCTATTGTACAGCACCACGCGGTGCCACTCGGTGCGCTCCTGCTTCTCACCGTTCTTGTCGGTCCAGATCTCGTTCGTGGCGATGCGTAGGTTGGTCACCGCGCCACCGCTCGGCATGTAACGGGTCTCCGGGTCCGCGCCCAGGTTGCCCACCAGAATCACCTTGTTCACGCCACGCGCCATACCTTTAGTCTCCTAAAATGCGCACCCCTTGAAACTGTGGGGTGCTTGCCTAGTCAACGCGCTATATTAACTGACTTCACCCGCTGCCAGTGGCCTTTCATGAGCACTCATCTGATTCGCATACGCGGTGCCCGCACACACAACCTCAAAAACATCGATCTCGACCTGCCACGCGAGAATCTGATCGTGTTCACCGGCCTGTCGGGTTCGGGCAAATCCTCGCTCGCCTTCGACACCATCTTCGCCGAGGGGCAGCGCCGCTATGTGGAGTCGCTATCGGCCTACGCGCGTCAGTTCCTGTCGATGATGGACAAACCCGACGTGGACCTGATCGAGGGACTCTCCCCGGCGATTGCCATCGAGCAGAAGACCACCTCGCACAACCCGCGCTCGACCGTCGGCACGGTCACCGAGATCTACGACTACCTGCGCCTGCTGTTCGCCCGCGTCGGCACGCCCTACTGCCCTGACCATGACCTGCCGCTCGAAGCCCAGACCGTCAGCCAGATGGTCGACCAGGTGTTGGCCCTGCCGGAGAACAGCCGACTGATGCTGCTCGCCCCCGTGATCCAGGCGCGCAAGGGCGAATACCGCCGCCTGTTCGAGCAACTGCGCGGCCAGGGCTTCTTACGCGCACGGGTGAATGGCGAGATCGTTGAGCTGGATGCGGTACCGGAACTGGACCCGAAGGCCAAGCACAGCATCGAGGTGGTGGTGGACCGCTTCAAGGTCCGGCCTGACATGGCCCAGCGCCTGGCAGAATCATTCGAGACCGCCCTGAGCCTCACCGAAGGCGTGGCCAAGGTGGTGAGCATGGATGCGGGCGGCATTGAGCTGACCTTCTCCGCCCGCCACGCCTGCCCAGTGTGCGGCTTCGCCCTGACTGAACTGGAGCCACGTCTGTTCTCGTTCAACAACCCGCAGGGTGCCTGCCCGGTGTGCGACGGGACTGGCGTGCAGAGCTTCATGGACCCTGCCAAGGTGGTCGCCCACCCTGAGCTCTCGCTCGCTGGTGGGGCGATCCGCGGCTGGGACCGGCGCAATGCCTACTACTACGCCATCATCCAGAGCCTGGCGCGACACTACGGCTTCGACCCAGAGACCCGCTGGCAGGATCTGCCGGAGAAGGTGCGGCAGGTGATCCTGCATGGCTCGGGCAAGGAGGAGATCGAGTTCCACTACCTCGGCGAGCGCGGCGCCATAATCAAGCGCACCCATGTCTTTGAGGGGGTGCTGCCGAACATGCAGCGCCGCTACCGCGAGAGCGACAGCCTGGCGGTGCGCGAGGAGCTGGCCAAATACCTCTCCGAGCAACCCTGCCCGGCCTGCAACGGGGCGCGCATCAACCGCACCGCGCGGCATGTACGAGTGGGCGAGCTGAACCTGCCCGCCATCACCCATCTCCCGGTTGACCAGGCGGCGGACTGGTTTGCCCGGCTCGAACTACCGGGGCAGAAGGCGGCCATTGCCGAGAAGATCGTGCGCGAGATCCAGGCCAGGCTCGGCTTTTTGGTCAACGTGGGCCTTAGCTACCTCTCGCTCGACCGCAACGCCGACACCCTCTCCGGCGGGGAGGCGCAGCGCATCCGCCTGGCGAGCCAAATCGGCTCGGGGCTCGTTGGCGTCACCTACATCCTGGATGAACCTTCCATCGGCCTGCACCAGCGCGATAACGAACGTCTATTAGCGACCCTCACCCACCTACGGGATCTTGGCAACACCGTGATCGTGGTCGAACATGATGAGGATGCCATCCGCAGCGCCGATTTCGTGGTCGACATCGGCCCCGGCGCAGGGGTGCATGGTGGGCAGATCATCGTCGCCGGCACCCCAGAAGAGGTGGCCGCCTGCGAGGATTCGCTTACCGGAGCCTATCTTGCAGGCCGCCTCGCCATCCGCCCACCAGCGCAGACCACCCCCGTCGATCCGGGCAAGATGCTGGTGCTGGAAGGGGCGCGTGGCAACAACCTCAAAGGCGACACCCTACGCCTACCGGTCGGACTGTTCACCTGCATCACTGGCGTCTCCGGCTCCGGCAAGTCCACCCTGATCAACGACACCCTCTTCCCGCTTGCCGCCCAGCGCCTCAACGGCGCCAGCACCTCCCCTGCGCCGTACACGGCGGTGCATGGGCTCGAACACTTCGACAAGGTCATCAATATCGACCAGAGTCCCATCGGCCGCACTCCACGCTCCAACCCTGCCACCTATACTGGGCTGTTTACCCCTATCCGCGAGCTGTTCGCCAGCACGCCCGAATCCCGGGCACGCGGCTACGGTCCTGGGCGCTTTTCCTTCAACGTCAAGGGTGGCCGCTGCGAGGCCTGCGAGGGTGACGGCGTGCTCAAGGTAGAGATGCAC
>JARJMX020000014.1 GCA_029335925.2 Gammaproteobacteria bacterium | reverse complement strand
CCCCCGCGGGGCCGGCCCTTCGGGCCAACCCTGGTCTGACCTGCTCCAGCCGGGCCGCCCTGACGTGACCTCCTGTCACGACAGGGCTGAATGGGCCGTCCTTGGCCCATTCACCCGGCTTCCACAGGCCAGCCCAGGGCGGCCCCGAGGGGGATTGCCCTCACCCCGTGCCCCTCTCCCGCCTGCGGGAGATGGGTGTTAAGAAAACCTTGGTTTTCCGATCCCTCTCCTTCACCCAGCCAGATGCTATCTTCGTAAAAACCGCCTGAAACCGTCCGCAACGGATAGACCGTCATGAATCTCTCCTTCCTCGGCGCCGCGCGCGAAGTCACCGGTTCTTGCTATCTGGTCGAGACCGACGGCGTCCGCTTCCTCGTCGATTGCGGCATGTTCCAGGGCGGGCGGATGGCCGAGCTCAGCAACCGCGAGGCCCCGGGGTTCGACCCCGAAGATATCGACTTCATCCTCCTCACCCATGCGCACATCGACCACTCCGGCCTGCTGCCGCGCTTGGTGGCGATGGGCTTCAAGGGACCGGTCTACTGCACCGAGCCAACGCGCGATCTCTTAGGGGTGATGCTGCCGGACTCGGCCCACCTGCAGGAGAAGGAGGCAGAATGGGAGACGCGGCACCGGCGCCGGGTGAAGACCGGGCGCAGGCAGGACGTCGCCCCGCTCTACACCGTGGCTCAGGCCCATGCAAGTCTGAAGCGCCTGTACGGTTATGCCTACGATACGCCCCTGCATCCCCATCCGCAGGTCAAGGTCCAGTTCCGCGACGCCGGTCACATCCTCGGCTCCGCCATCCTCGAGGTGTGGGTGGAGGAGGCCGGGGCGACCACCAAGCTGGTGTTCTCGGGCGACCTCGGCCAGCCCGGTCGCCCGTTGATGCACGACCCGACCCCGATCGAGGGGGCCGACATCCTGCTGGTCGAGTCCACCTATGGCAACCGGATGCACAAGCCGCTCGATTCCACCCGCGAGGAACTCGCGCACGCGATCAACGACACCCTGTTCAGGAAGCGCGGCAATGTGATCATGCCGGCCTTCGCCGTCGGCCGCACTCAGGAGGTGATCTACATGCTGCATGAGCTGGCCGAGGCAGGCCGCATTCCGCAGGACCTTGAAGTGTATGTCGATTCACCGATGGCGACCGAGGCCACGCGCCTCACCCTCAAGTATCACCAATGGCTGGACGAGGAGGCGCAGAGGGCTTTGCGGACCCGGGGCCAGGGCATCCGCGTGCGCTTCACCGAGAGCGTCGAGGAGTCGATGGCGCTCAACCAGATCAAGCATGGCGCGGTCATCATCGCCGCTTCGGGCATGTGCGAGGGGGGGCGCATCCGCCATCACTTGCGCCACAACCTTACCTCCCACGCCAACACCATCCTCATCACCGGCTTCCAGGCGGCGGGCACGCTCGGGCGTCGGCTGGTGGATGGTGCGAAGGAGGTCACCCTGTTCGGCGAGCGCATCCCGGTGCATGCCGAGCTCTACACCATCGGCGGCCTCTCGGCGCACGGTGACCGTGACGCCCTGATGGGGTGGTTGGGCCACTTCCGCAAGCCGCCGCACCAGACCTTCATCGTGCATGGCGAATCCGAGACCGCGCAGGGATTTGGCCTGCTTGTGCACAAGCAGCTCGCCTGGAGGGTGGAGGTGCCCAAGAAAGGGGCCAGCTACGCCCTATGACCTTGCTGGAGGCTTACCACAGGCTGGATGAGGCCTGGGGTCCGCAGCACTGGTGGCCGGGGGAATCCGTGCTCGAGATCATGGTCGGCGCGGTGCTAACCCAGAACACCGCCTGGAGCAACGTCGAGCGGGCGATCGCCAACCTCAAGGCCGCGGGGGCGTTGTCCATGCAGGCGCTGCTGGCCCTGCCCTTGGACGAGCTGGCCGCGCTGATCCGCCCGGCGGGCTACTTCAATGTTAAGGCGCGGCGCCTGCGGGCCCTGCTGGAGTGGGTATCGGCGGCGGGCGGTGTCGAGGCCCTGTCCGGCTGGACGGATGAAAAACTGCGATCAGGCTTGCTCGGGGTGCACGGTGTCGGGCCGGAAACGGCGGACGACATCCTGCTCTATGCCTTTGAGCGCCCGGTGTTCGTCATCGATGCCTACACCCGTCGCATCCTCGGCCGACTCGGGCTGATCGACCCAACCATGGGCTACGAGCACCTGCGCGCGATGATCGAGGCTGAACTTTCGCCTGATGTGCCACTGTTCAACCAGTTCCATGCCCTGCTCGTCGCGCATGGCAAGGCGATATGCCGCCCGCGCCCGCGCTGCACGGTCTGCGTGCTGCGGGAGGGCTGCCCTGCCGCAACGCCTACGCGGCTTCCTCCTGAATGACGCCATCAAGCAGAGTGCGCGCCACATCCATCACCGGCGTCAGCCCTTCCGCCGGACCTTCGCCCGGGAACAGCCGGGCGCGCAGGGGGGTGGGCATGGGCGGCGGGGTGACTAGTTCCACGTGGAGGCCAGGTTGCTCCTAGGACCATTGCGCCGCCTGGCGCGCAAGGCCCGCCTTGGCCACGCCATAGGCACCAAGATACGCCGCCTCACAGGCATCGCCGATGAATACGATCTTGCCTGCGGAGGACTTGAGCAGCGGCAGGCAGGCGCGGGTGAGCAGGAAGGGGGCGGTTAGGTTGACGCGCAGCAGGCGGTTCCACACCGTGGGGTCGATGTGAGCCAGTGGCGCCGGGGCGCCGACATCCGCCGCGAGGTGGAGCAGACCGTCCAGCCGTCCGGCATGGGTCGCGACCAGCTCGGCGAGCTGGGCGTAGTCTTCGGCCTGGGCGCCGGAGAAGTCCATTGCGTGCAGCAGCGGCTCATGGTCGCCCGCGGCGGCCACTTCGTCAGCAAGCTGCATCAGTGCTTCGGGCTTGCGGCCGAGCAGAATCAGGTGGGCGCCGCGTCGCGCGGCTTCCAGGCTCGTAGCGCGACCAAGACCGCCGGTGGCGCCGGTGATAAGGAGCGTGGTTGTCATCAGGCTTTTTTCCTCAGGGCCTTGCGGGCCGTGCGCCAGCTAAGCCACAACAGGTGCAAAGGGGTGAGTTCCGGGCGCGCATCGAGCAGCCGCCAGTCGTCCTGGGCCATCGCCTCAAGCAGGGCTGTGGCCTGGGCTAGACTGACTAAGGCCATCACCTGTTGCGGCTGCGCCTCGGAGGGGAGCATGGTCCGGGCGTGGCGCAGTTGCCCGCGCACCTGTTCGCCAAGCTTCTCCAGCATGGCGCGGACGGCCTCGGAAGTGCGTGGTTGGAGCAGGTCAGGCACGTCCAGACCGTGCCGGGCGAGGGTTTCGCGCGGGATTAGAACCTGTCCGCGTGCCGCATCGCGCCCCAGTTGGTGCAGCACGCGCACCCAGGCCAGCGCCTGTCCGACGGCGTGGGCGAAGTCGCGCTCCGCACGGCCGGCACTCCCCTCGGGATCGGTCAGGATCAGCCAGGGGGCGACTTCATGGCGGAAGGCGTACAAGCTGAAGTCGCGCTCCTTTTCCAAGTGACCATGGCGCAGGCGGTCTTGCGCGCCGGCCACCATCTCCTCCAGGAGTTCCAGCCGTCCTGGCAGGTGCAGCACATACTGCATTAGGGCCTGGGCGATAGGATGCTGGGCGGTGCCGGCAGCGGCGGCTGAAAGCTCCGCGAGCCACCAGTCAAGGCGCGCCTGGGCGACACTGGGCTCGGGGATGCGGGTGCTCACATCCAAAAGCTCAGCACGTAGGGCAAGCACCGCCAAAGCAGCGGGTTTTTGCGGCTCAGGTAGGAAGCGATAGGCATAGTAGGAGGCCGAGCCCGGTGGGGCGGCCTGATCGCGGCAATAGCTGAGGATATCCATGCACGCATGGTACCACTGGCTCTCGTGATGGGAGGTAGCCTGCCTCTTGCATCGTTCGGGCAAGAGCGCGGCAGATGAGCATCGTCTCCGAGGAGATCATGCGCCATGGCGAGCTCGAGCGCAGCCGCCAAGCGCGGTCGCGGCAGTGACCGCACTCGTTGGCGATTGGGCGGTGGAAGTGCAGGATTCTGCGGCACACGCCCAATGGGCGGCCCAGATGGCGATGGAGCATGTGCGTGCCGGACAGTCGACCCTGCACCACCAAGCCGAGAGCCTGCGCGAGTTGGAGCTGGCCGCGCGCCGCTTTCACTCACGGAGGGTATGAGAGCGGTGCGCTCTTGGCCCCCTTTGGATCAAGTGCAGCCCTTGTTACGCCTTTGTGCGTTTGGCCATAGGGTGCGGCTCGCCAGGTGTAGGAACTCGCGCGGCGGCAGCCTCGGGCGGATGAAAGGTGCGTTTGGATCGCGGCGCATGGCCTCGAGCAGGAAGCCCGTGTAGAGCATGGCCCAGCGCAGGCGTAAGCGCAGCAGGAAGGGGGCGGACAGCCCGAGCGGCGCGCTGCCCTGCAGAATCTTGATCGCCTGCTCCGCCAGGTGGCCAGCCAGGCGGCGCAGGGCAAAATCGTGGCGGCCTTCGATGAGCTGGACTTCCTCGACCATGAAACGCCGCATGGCGTCGCGGGGAGGAAGGATGCGTCCGCTGGCCGCATCCTCACGCAGGAGCAGCAACATTTCCGCAAGCCACAGCGCCACTCCAAGGCCCTTCGCCAGTGCCAGGTCATGCGCCCCGGCCTCCGGCCACAGGTGCTGAAGCTGTTGCTGTGCCAGCTCCCCGCCTAGGCTGCGGGCCGAGTGCATCAGCGCGGCAATATCCTCATGGCCGGCATGCAGCGCGGCTTCGGCCGCGTTCCAGGCAGGATCGAGACCACGCGCCGCACGCTCAAGGGGCGAGCCGGATGGCAGAGGCAGGGCAAGGGTCAACAGAGGGTGGCGTTTGCGGAAGGTGGACAGCGGACTCATGCGGGGTCATCTTTCTCGTCGTTCTCCTGTGCACTTTGCACCAGGGCTTCCGGCAGCGTCTTAGTGGGCTGCACGCCGAGTTTGTGCAGGCGCTGGGCGCGGCTGATAAGGTTGCCGCGTCCGCTCTGCAGCTTGTTGAACGCAGCATCGTAACTCTTGTGGGCCTGATCCAGGCGTTCACCAAGCTTCTGCATGTCGTCCACAAAGCCGACCAGCTTATCGTACAGTTCGCCGGCCTGGCGGGCGATTTCCTGCGCGTTGCGGTTCTGCTGTTCCTGCCGCCAGAGGTGGGCAATGGTGCGCAGCACGGCCAGCAGGGTGGTGGGCGAGACCAACACGATGTTGCGCTTGAGGGCGTCCCGAAACAGCGCCGGTTCGTGCTCCATCGCCAGCATCAGGGCCGACTCGATCGGCACGAACAACAGAACGAAGTCCAGCGTACGCAGCTCGGGCAGGTTTTGGTAGGCCTTGGCCGACAGCCCATCTATGTGGTTGCGCAGGGCGGTGATGTGCTCCTTGAGGTGGCGAGCGCGCTCGTTCGGATCCATGCTATTGACGTGGCGCTCGTAGGCGGAGAGGGACACCTTGGCATCGACGATCACCACCCGGTTTTCCGGCAGGCGGATCAGCGCATCGGGCAGAACGCGGCCGTCGTTGCCGGTCAGGCTGACCTGGGTTTCGTACTCGTGCCCCTTGCGCAGGCCGGAGCTCTCCAGCACGGTCTCAAGGATCATCTCACCCCACAGGCCCTGGGTCTTGCGCTCGCCCTTGAGGGCGCGGGTCAAGTTGTTCGCCTCCTCGCCCAGGCGGGTGTTCATTTCCTCCAAGCGCTTGAGCTCCTCGCGCAGGGCGTGGCGCTCGCGTGCCTCCTGACTGTAGCTGTCTTCGATCTTCTTCTGGAACTCGCTCAGACGTTCGCGCAGAGGTTCGAGCAGCTGACCAAGCTGGGACTGGTTCTGCTCGGTGAAGCGGCGGGTCTTCTCTTCGAGGATCTCGGAGGCCAGGACCTTGAACTGCTCTGCGAGCTGATCCTTGGCCTCAAGCAGCAGAGCGAGCTTCTCCTGCGCCTTCTGTTGCTCGGCCGCAAGCTGGGTCTGCGCATGCGCAAGCGATTCACGCAGGCGCTCCCGCTCGCTGATGGTCTCGTGCAGGGTTTTCTCAACGGCCGCGAAGCGGACGCGCAGCGGCTCAAGTTCCGCTGCAAGGCTGGCCACACGCTCGCCTTGGCGGCGACGCTCGTCCTCCAGCCGTTCCAGCTGGGCGCGAAGATCCGCGGTCTCGCGTTCGAGCAGGGGAACGCGGCTGGCGCGCTCGTACAGTGCAGCGCGCTCCTCGCCCGCACGCTGCAGGGCCTCGCGCAGCTGCTGGTTGTCTCCTTCGGCCTTCTGCCGTCCGCCGAGCTGCTCCGCCACCTCGGTCTCGGCGGCGTTCAGGCGTTCCGTCAGAGGGGCCGCGAGGGCGTTGCGACTGGCGCGCATGATGAGCCAGGTCAGCAGGATGCCGATCAGGAGGCTGCCGACGGCGACCAGGATCAGGAGTTGTTCGGGGGGAAGGGGGGCATTCAGCACAGTGCTTGATCCTTGGTCGTCATTGCGAGCGAAACAATCCATGCGGCGGCGCTCTGGATTGTCACATCGCTACGCTCCTCGCGATGACGATGGTTGGCGGGCGCAGATTTCATATCCATGCGAGCAGCTCCCTGGCATGCTCCACCACCGCATCCGCCCCCCAGGCGTGCGGGTCGTCGTCATCCAGCACGTAGCCGAAGGCGGCAGCGATGGAGGGGCTGCCGGCGGCGCGGGCGGCGGCGATGTCGCGCTCAGCGTCGCCCACCATGACACAGGTCGCTTCCGGTAGGCCGAGCAAAGCGCAGGCATGGCGCACCGGGGCAGGGTCGGGCTTGCGTTGGGGGAGGGTGTCGCCACTGACAATGCAGCCGGCGCGTTGGCGCAGTCCCAGCCCCTCAAGCAGGGGTTCGCTCAGGAACGCGGGCTTGTTGGTCACCACGCCCCAGGCCCGTCCCTTGGCTTCCAGCGCGGCGAGCACTTCCGCGATGCCGGGGAAGAGCGTGCTCTCCACGCACAGCCGGGCGGCATAGATGTCCAGATAGCGCAGGCGCAACGCCTCCATGTGCTCGGCCGGAAGATCCTGGCCGAAGCCGAGTTTCACTAGCGCCCCCACGCCATGCGAAACCCAGGGGCGGACGGTGGCATAGGGCAGGGCCGGCAGGCCGTGCTCGGCACGCATGAGGTTCAGTGCCCCCGCCATGTCGGGGGCGGTGTCGACCAGCGTGCCGTCGAGGTCAAACAGGAAGGCCTGGAGATTCATGGGATCAAGGAAGGCGTGGCTCAAGACGGCTTGCGGGCGGCCACCAGGTAGTTCACATCTACTCCAGGACCCAGGAGGAACTGGCGCGCCAGCGGGTTGTAGTGCAGACCTTGCTGGTCGGCGAGGCCCATCCCGGCCGCTCGCAGCCAGCGGGCGAGCTCCGCCGGGCGGATGAACTTGCGGAAGGAGTGTGTACCGCGCGGGATCATGCCCAAGAGGTATTCCGCGCCGACGATGGCGAGGGCGAAGGCCTTGGGCGTGCGGTTGAGGGTGGAGAGGATGAGCCAGCCGCCCGGCTTCACCAGTGCGGCGCAGGCCTGCACGATGGCGGCTGGATCGGGCACGTGCTCCAGCATCTCCATGCAGGTGACGACGTCAAACCCCTCGGGTTCGGCAGCGGCCAGTTCCTCAACCGGCATCAGGCGATACTGGATCGCCAAACCCTGGCTTTGCGCATGCATACGCGCGGTGGCGAGGCTTGCGGCGGCAAGATCGATGCCGGTGACCTTCGCCCCCTCGCGCGCCAGGGCCTCGGTCAGGAGGCCGCCGCCGCAGCCGACGTCCAGCACCCTCAGGCCCGTGAGTGGGGTATGGGTACGGATGAAGTCCATCCGCAGCGGATTGATGGCGTGCAAGGTCCAAAGCGGTCCGTTCGGGTCCCACCATTGCCCGGCGAGGGCGTCGAACTGGGCGATCTCCGCGGCGTCCTGATTGTTCATGCGTTGTTTTGCTCCATGATTCGGGCGCGCCAGGCGTTGGCCTGGGCGCGCAACGCGTCCTCGTCCAGCGTGAGCAGGCGGCGCTCGTTCATCAGCATGCGGCCGGCGACCCAGCTGTGGGTGACCTGGTGGCGGCCGGCGGCATAAATGATCTGGGCGATGGGGTCGTACAGCGGTTGAGTCTCGAGCTGGCCGAGGTCGATGGCGATCAGGTCAGCGGCCTTGCCCGGCTCCAGTGAGCCGATGCGCTCCTCCAGCCCCAGGGCACGCGCTCCGCCGAGGGTAGCCATGTATAGCGCCTCGGCCGCGGGCACGGCGGCGGCATCGCCAGAGACCCCTTTGGCCAGCAGGGCGGCCGTGCGGGCCTCACCCAGAAGGTCGAGGTCGTTGTTGCTGGCGGCACCGTCGGTGCCGAGGGCGACGTTCACGCCGAACTGTTTGAGGCGGGCGACGGGGGCGATGCCGGAGGCGAGCTTGAGGTTGGACTCCGGGCAGTGGGCGATGTGCACACCACGCTCGGCCACGAGCACCATCTCGCTCTCGGTGAGCTGGGTCATGTGCACGGCGAGGAACTGCTCATTCAAAAGGCCCAGGCGGTCGAGGCGTGCCAGCGGGCGCTCGCCGGTAAGCCGCTCGGCCTCGCTGACCTCGAACGCGGTCTCGTGCACGTGCATGTGCACCCCAAGGCCGAGCTGGTCGGCTAGCACGCGGATGCGGCCAAGCGGCTCGTCGCCCACGGTGTAGGGGGCGTGCGGGGCGAGCATGAAGCTGACCGTGGGCGTGTCGCGCCACTCGTCACGCAGGCGGATGCCCTTGCTTAGGTATTCGTCCGGGCCCGCGCCCCAGGGGGTGGGGAAGTCGATCACCGGCAGGCCGATGGAGGCGCGCAGTCCGGCGTCCTGGGCGGCGCGGATTGTCGCCTCCGGGAAGAAGTACATGTCGTTGAAGCAGGTGACCCCGCCGCGGATCAGCTCGGCCATCGCAAGGAGCGAGCCGTCATACACGAAGGCATCAGCCAAAAAGTGGTCTTCGAGCGGCCAGATATGCTCGGACAGCCAGGTCATCAGCGGTAGGTCGTCTGCCACGCCACGCAACAGGTTCATAGCTACGTGGGTGTGGGCGTTGATGAGGCCGGGCAGCAGGGCGTGGCTGGGCAGCTCGATGCCGCGGGCATCCAGGGTGCGGGCTTGCGCGGTGGGCAGAATGGCCTGGATCAGGCCGTCGCGGATGACCAGGCTGTGGCCCTCAAGCACTTGGGCATGGGGCCGGACAGGGATGATCCAGCGGGGATGAAGGACGGTGTCGGCGTGCATGGCACAGCGGTTCCAAAAGATTGCGTCAATATACCCGCTTAGGCGGACGCGTTGCACAAGATTGTGCTGCAAGAGGAGGTGATGGATGGATAGTAAGGCACTTTGGAATACCGTGATCGAGGGTTTGGCCGGGCCAGGCTACGCCGTGGTGCCCAAGGCCTTCCCTCCCGACGTGGTCGAGGCGGTGCGCGCCGAGGCCCTGTCGCGGCGCGAGCGCTTCCGCCCGGCGGGCATCGGCAACCAGGCCATGCGCGTTTCGGCGGTACGCGGCGATGCCATCGAGTGGCTGGAGTGGGGCGAAGGCGGCGCGGCGATGCAGCCCTTCTGGCAGGTCATGGAGGTGATGCGCGAAGCGCTCAATCGCGAGCTTTATCTTGGCTTGCGCGAGCTGGAGTGCCACTTCGCCCTCTATCCGCCCGGCGGGGGTTACCAGCGCCACTATGACAACCCGCATGGGCGCTCTGCGCGCATCGTCACCGTGCTGCTCTACCTGAACCCCGGCTGGCGTCCCGCGCATGGTGGCCAGCTGCACATCTTCGGCCCGCAGGACGAGAGCCGCCTGCTGTGCGAGGTGCAACCCGAGGCGGGCACTTTCGTCGCCTTCCTCTCGGAGAGATTCCCGCATGAGGTCCTCCCCGCGCGCCGTGAGCGCTTGAGCCTGACCGGCTGGTGGCGGCGGGGCTGATGGCCGACAAGTGACTGTAGGCTAAGGTTCTTCTCAGCCCCGAGGAGCGCGTGGGGGGGGCGCGCCCGCAACCTCCACGTCGCCCACCCGCCTGGGTGAGGCCATCCAGGATGGCCTGGTGCAGATCGACCGCTCGGCGCTGAGCCTGCGTATGGAATACGAGGCGGTCACCTTCCAGGCCTAAGGCATGGTGCAGACGGGGGACGGGCGCTCGATCACCTTCGAGCTTGGCTTCACTCTTGAATGCAGCGTCTTCGAGCTGGCCGCCGTGGGCAGCAGCGAGGTGCGGGATCGACGCGGACGAGGCGGCCTTCAACCGCCTACGTGTCTGGCTGGAGGCAGGCGGTGGTCGGCTTGCCAGCCTGTGGGAACTGGGCATCGGGGCATTGTCGCTGACTGCGCTGGCCGCGCCTTTCAAGAGGCAAGAGACCTGCTCGCCAAGCTGCGTCAGAGCGGGGTTTGGCTGGCTGAGGATGGGCGCGCGGGGTGATCCAGCAACTCGATCTCGCGGTCTAAAAAAGAATATGGGATTATGCCCGGACGTCTTGAGACAGGCATGAACATGCAATCCACGGACGACCCTTCGCAGCCCCTTCTGCGCGCCCTGCGCGAGGGCGCCACCCTCGTCACCGTCAACAACCGTTTGGCGCGTCACTGGCGCGCGGCTTTTGCCGCGGCGCAGGGCGGCGTGCAGACCGTCTGGCCCGCGCCGGACATCCTTCCCTGGAGAAGCTGGCTGCGCCGCCTGTGGAGTGAGGCAAGCTGGCTGGACGCGGATGCCCGCCTACTGCTCGATACGCGCCAGGCTGCGCTGGTCTGGCAGGGCATCATCCAGGACGATGCGCCCGCCCTGCTGCATGTCGCGGCCTCTGCCCGGCTCGCGCAGGAGGCCTGGGAGCTGATGCAGGCGTGGTGTTTGTCGTTGCCCTTCGATCCGCTTGAATGCAACGACGATGTGCTCCACTTCCAGCGCTGGGCGGAGCGGTTCGCGCGTGAATGCGAAAAGCAGGGCTGGCTGGATGAGGCCCGTTTGCCGACTCACCTCATCGCGGCGCTGGAGGCAGGACGCATCACCCCACCCGCGCATATCCTGTTGCTTGGTTTTGAAGATTGGACACCGATGCAGGAGGCCCTGCTGGAGGCTCTGGCGCAGCGGGGTACACGGGTCGATCGCCTCCCAGTGCTCTCCATGGAAGGGAGGGCAAACTCCAGCCCCAAGGCTACGGCAGCCGCCCAGCTTTTGCTCATGCTGGAGGACACCCCGCGCTGGGGCCGCATCAGCTTCCCCGATGCCGCCAGCGAGGACGAGGCCGCCGTCCGCTGGGCGCGGGCGTGGCTGGATCGCGCAGCTGGTGCCCGCCTCGCCATCATCGCCCCCGACCTTGCCGCGCGTCGGGCGCGCCTGGCCCGCCTACTCGACGCCCAGCTTGCCCCCCATGCCCTGCTGCCGGGCATGAGCGGCACGCCCCGGCCATGGAATATCTCGCTCGGCACCCCGCTGCGCGAGTACGGCATGGTCCGTGCCGCCTTCCTGGTCTTCGCCCTCGGCGAGGAGCGCCTCGACCTCGGCACCCTCGGCCAAGCCCTGCGCAGCCCGTTCCTGGGCGGTTTCGAGACCGAGCGCGACGCCCGCGCCCTGCTCGACGCTCGCCTGCGTCAGGGGGGAGAGCGGCTGGTCTCGCGCGAGCATGCACGTCGGCAGGCCGCGGAGGGCGGCTGCCCCCTGTTCGGGCAGATGCTCGCTCGCCTGCATGCCCAGCAGCAGAAGCAGCCGCAGCAGCAATCCCCCGCGGCCTGGGTGCAGATCCTGCGCGAGGAGCTGCGTCTCGCCGGCTGGCCCGGCGAAGGGGTACTCGACAGCCCATCCTTCCAGCTGCGTCAGGCCTGGCTGGATGCTATGGGCGCGCTTGCGCGGCTGGAGATTGTGCGGCCGCTTATGACGCGCGGCGAGGCCCTTGCCCGCCTGCGCGAGCTGGCCGCCGACACCCTATTCCAGCCGGAGGCGACACAGGATGCACGGGTGCAGGTGCTCGGCCCGCTGGAGGCGGTTGGCCTGCGTTTCGATGCCGTCTGGCTGCTTGGCATGCACCATGAGCAATGGCCGCCAGAGTCGCGGCCCAACCCCTTCCTGCCCATGCGCCTGCAGGCCCGCCTCGGACTGCCGCACGCCTCCCCCAAGCGCGAGCTCGAGTACTTGCAGCGCATCAGTGCGCGCCTGTTGATGCTCGCACCTGAGGTGATCGTCAGTCATCCGCGACAGGAGGACGGGCGCGAACTGGAGCTGAGTCCGCTGTTCGAGCACCTGCCAGAAGTGGATGGTCTCTCCGATTCCCCGGGCCTGCCCATGCCCGAGCAGTGGGGGGATGGTGTGGCCCTGGCAAGCGTTGCGGATCTCCAGGCACCCCCTTTGGCGGAGGGGCAGACGGTTCCCGGTGGGGCGCACCTGCTGGAGCTGCAATCCGCTTGTCCGTTTCGTGCCTTTGCCGAACTGCGCCTTGCGGCCCGGCCGCTGGAGGAGCCCGACCTTGGCCCCGATGCCCGTGTGCGCGGCATGCTGCTGCATGCCCTGCTGGAGCGGGTATGGGGTGAACTGAAGGATCAGGCTACGCTACAGGCGCTGGATAAGGACAGCCTGGCCGCACGGGTGCGAGCCCACGCCGGCGAGGTGGTGGCCAAGGAGGCCCGAAGGCGGCGCAACCTGTGGCCGGAGCGGCTGCAGCGCCTTGAGATCGAGCGCCTGACGGGCCTTGCGCTCGAGTGGCTGGCCATCGAGCGGAAGCGTCCGTCCTTTACCGTCGAAGAGCGTGAGCAGGCCCGCACCATTGAGATCGCCGGACTCCAGCTCAACGTCAAGCTCGACCGGGTGGATCGCCTGGCGGACGGCAGGCGGATGGTCATCGACTACAAGACCGGCCGCGCTGCGCTGGGCGACTGGGCCGGTGAGCGTCCGGCCGCGCCCCAGCTGCCGCTCTACGCGGTGAGCGAAGCAAACATCTGCGCCTTGGCCTTCGCCCAGGTGCGTCCGGGGAAGATGGAGCTGATCGGGCAGGGCGACGGTGTCGAGGGGCTGGACAAGCCGGACTGGGCGGCCCAGCTTGCCGCCTGGCGGAAGGTGCTGACGAAGCTTGCAGAGGACTTCCGCGCCGGGCAAGCGGCGGTCGATCCGCGTGCACCTAAGGTCTGTACGACCTGCCCGCTCGGCATGCTCTGCCGCATCCACGAGCTGGCGGGGCTGGGTCATGCACTACAGGAGGACAACGATGACTAAGGCTGTGCCCAGCGATGCCGCCATCCGCGAGCAGGCCCTTGACCCCCATCTGTGCTGCATCGTCCAGGCCCCGGCCGGTTCGGGCAAGACCGAGCTTTTGATCCAGCGCATGCTGGTGCTGCTGGCCGAGGTCGAACGGCCGGAGGAGATCCTCGCCATCACCTTCACCCGCAAGGCGGCGGGGGAGATGCGCAGCCGCATCCTGCATGCCCTGCGCGAGGCGGATTCACCCCTGACGCCGGATGCCCCCGAACACCTCGTGCGCCAGCGCGAACGGGCTCGGGCGGTACTGGAGCGCGACCGCGCCATGGGCTGGAACCTGCTCCAGCAGCCCGCGCGCCTGCGCATTCAGACCATCGACGCTTTCAGTCACGGCCTGGCGGCCCGTCTGCCACTGACTGCCCGCTTCGGTGCGGCAGTAGTGATTTCGGACCAGCCGGACAATCTTTATCGCGAGGCCGCGAGCCAGGTTGTCGCGCGCATCGAATCGCGCATGGACGCGGATGGTCAAGAGGATACGGAGGTTGCCGCGCTGGAGACCCTGCTGCGCCACCTCGGCAATGACCTGGCAAGGGTTCGCGACCTCTTGGCCGCCATGCTTGGCAAACGCGACCAGTGGGGGCGGCATATCTTTGGCGTCGAGGTCACGCCCCAGGAGCGTCGCGCGGCGCTGGAGGCCGCCATCCGGCGCATGGTGGAGGACGAGCTGAACAGCCTGCATGCGCTGTTTCCGGCGGCCCTGCGAGAGGAAACCGCTTGTGTGGCGGCCATGCTATGTGCCCATCTTGCCGCAGCAGGCGTGGAACCGGCCGATCGGCGGATGCAGTGGGCAGTGCCGGGCTGGCCGCAGGCCGGAGCCGCGGGGCTGGCGCGTTGGCAGGGGCTGGCCGATCTGCTGTTGACCAAGGAGGGCAAGTGGCGCAAGACCCTCGGGGCCAATGAAGGCGTGCCCGCGCCGAGCGAGAAGGGCATCGACAAAAACACCGAGAACGCACGAAAGGCCTTCAAGAATCGCGTGGTAGCCCTGCTTGATGCCCTCCGCGAACACCCCGACCTGGCGGCTGCTCTGCATGCCACCCGCGCCATGCCAAGGCCCGCCTATGACGACGCCGACTGGGCGGTGCTCGAGGCCCTGCTGCACCTGCTCAAGCTGGCCTGGAGCGAACTCTGGCTGATCTTCACCGCGCGCGGCGAGGTCGATTTTATCGAAACCGCTCAAGGGGCGCTGCGCGCCCTGGGTGAGGAGGACGCGCCGAGTGACCTGCTGCTGGCCTTCGACTACCGCTTGCGCCATATCCTGCTGGATGAGTTCCAGGACACCTCGCACAGCCAGTTTGCCTTACTCGAACGCCTGCTTGGCGGCTGGCAGCCGGGGGCAGCGCCGTTTACCGAAAGGGAAGGACGCAGCCTGTTCCTGGTCGGCGACCCGATGCAGTCGATCTACCGCTTCCGCGAGGCCGAGGTCGGCCTGTTCCTGCGCGCTCAGCGTGAGGGGATCCGCTGCGGGGGGGGCGTGCTTCACCTGGCGCCCTTGACCCTTTCCACCAACTTCCGCTCCCAGGCGGGCGTGGTCGAATGGGTGAATGCGGTGTTCCCCCGTGTGTTGGCCGAGCGCGAGAACATGGCCGAGGGGGCGGTGCCCTATACCCCCTCCACCGCCCACCATCCCAAGGCGGAGGGGGAGGCGGTGTGCCTCCACCTGTTCACCAAGCCCGGCAAGGAGAACAAGGGGCAGGAAGCAGGTGGGATTGAGGCCGCCGAGGTCGTTCGCCTGACCCGCGAGGCCCTGGCCCAGCTTGAAACCGACAGCGAGGTGAAGCTTGCTGACCGCAGCGTCGCTATCCTGGTCCGCTCGCGCGGGCATCTTACCCGCATCCTGCCCGGTCTGCGCGCAGCCGGTATCCCCTTCCAGGCGGTCGAGATCGAGCAGCTGGCCGACCAGCCCATGGTGCAGGACCTGCTGGCTTTGACCCGCGCCCTGCTGCACCCGGCGGACCGCATTGCCTGGCTGGCCGTGCTGCGCGCGCCGTGGTGCGGTCTGACGCTTGGCGACTTGCACGCGCTGGCCGGGGATGGCGCGGAGACCCCCCGTTGGCACGGCCTGAACGATCCGGCCCGCCTCGTGCCGCTCGCTGAGGAGCGTCCGACCCGTCAGCTGCGCCTGCGCGAGGTTCGGCGCGTCAGCCTGGCTGAGAGCGGGCGCGTGTCGCCTCGTCGCCAGGTTGAAGGCGCCTGGCTGGCGCTGGGCGGGCCCTCTTGTGTACTAAGCGCGCGGGAGCTGGAAGAGGCGCGCATCTTCTTTGACCTACTCGATGCCC
>JARJMX020000193.1 GCA_029335925.2 Gammaproteobacteria bacterium | reverse complement strand
TAGGGAACCGCTGAATAACTCAGCGGTTCCTGTCCGGGGCAGGGATGTCCCAACGCGAACAAGAGTGCAAGCCCTTGATTCGCGGAGGCCGCCGCGAATTCACTTCGCAGCGAGCTGAACTGAAAAAATCCATGGATTTTTTCAGCCTTTCCTTAGGGACGATTGCAGTCCAAGGATGCAAGCATGCCCGAGCGACTCACGGCCGACGCCCTCCATCAGCCGCCAGATTTTGGCGACCTCGCCTTTGCCAGCACCGACGAGCTGCAGGATTTCGAAGGGTTGCTCGGTCAGCCACGCGCGACCCAGGCGATTGAGGTCGCCTTGGGCGTACGCCAACCGGGCTTCAACCTGTATGCCATGGGTCGTGGAGGCTTGGGTAGGCACGGTGCTTTGTACGACACCCTCCTCAAGAAGGCCGCCGAAGCCCCACCGGCGCGCGACTGGTGCTATGTCCAGGACTTCAATGACCTGCAGCGTCCGCGCGCCCTGTCCCTGTCGGCGGGCATGGCCATCCGCCTGCGCGCCGACGTGGTGGCTACGGTGCGGGGGCGCTTTACCATCCATGCCTCGGACGCGGTTGACGAGGTGATGACCCTGCTGACCGGCTTCCCGGCAGGCGAGGCCGACGCCGCCACCGACCGCTTCCCGCCGGACACCGTCAACGGCCGCATCCAGGTGGGACTCGAACAGTTTGTCGACGTGCAGAAGCGCCTCGCACGCGAGATGCACGGCGCACCGGCCCCGAAGGAGCAGGACGATGGCTGAGTCCGGCCTGACCCCGCAACTGCGCGCCCAGCTGGACTGCATCGTCGCCCGCGTCTCCAGCGCCCTGCTCGGCAAGCAGGACCGTATCCGCCTCGCCTTGACCGCCCTGCTCGCCGGCGGCCATGTGTTGCTGGAAGACATCCCCGGGGTGGGCAAGACCACCCTCGCTAACGCCCTGGCGCGCGCCCTCGGCTTGCACGCCCGGCGCGTGCAGTTCACCAGCGACCTGTTGCCCGCTGATCTCATCGGCGCCTCCATTTATCAGCCCTCCTCAGGCCGCTTCCGCTTCCAGCCCGGGCCGATCTTCACCGAAGTGCTGCTCGCCGACGAGATCAACCGCGCCAGCCCCAAGGCGCAAAGCGCCCTGCTGGAGGCGATGGAGGAGCGTCAGGTAAGTGTGGACGGAACAAGTCACCCTCTACCCGACCCGTTCTTTGTCATCGCCACTCAGAACCCGATCGAGCAGCAGGGCGTCTATCCGTTGCCCGAATCGCAGCTCGACCGCTTCCTGCTGCGCCTCTCGCTCGGCTACCCAGAGCGCGCGGCCGAGCGGCTGATGCTCACCAAAGGCACCACCCGTCCGACCGTGCCGGGCCTTGCCCCCTGCCTGGACAGCGACAGCCTGCGCCATCTGCGTACCGTGGTGCGCACGGTGCACGTTGGCTCGGTGGTGCTCGACCACCTGCTCGACCTGCTCGCCGCATCGCGCCTACCGGGGATGTTCACCCAGGGTCTCTCCCCGCGCGCCGGACTCGGCTGGCTGGATGCCGCGCGCGCCTGGGCCCTGCTGCACGGCCGCATGCACGTCGAGCCGGAGGACCTGCGCGAACTTGCACCGTATGTGACCAGCCACCGCCTGCATTTCACCGACCCCGCTCTACTGCATGGTGGTCTCACCGCCGCCGCCTGGCTACTGGAGCGGGTGCCTTCCCCCGACTGATGACTGTCCGCCTACGCCCTGAGCCGCTGGCTTGGCCCTTCCTCGGCCTGCTCGCCGTAGTGATCATCGGCTCGGCGCAGTACGCCAGCAACCTCGGCTACTTCTTCACCTTCTGGCTCACCTCCACCGCCGCCTTCGGCCTGCTCGCCACCCGCCGACGCCTGCTCCTACTCGAGGCGCGAACCATACACATCGACTCAGGCTTCGAGGGGGAGGCTCTTCGGCTCACCCTCGAAGTTCGGGGCGAGGACGGCACGGCGGTCGAGACCTCCTTCCAGGATGGCCCCGGCAGCAAGGCCGCAATCCCTACGCCGGAGGGGGTGATACTCGTCCTCGACCTGCCCGCCCGTGGCCGCGGCACGCATGTCCCTCCACCGCTGCGCCTGGTCATGCGCGACCCACTCGGCCTCGTTCGGCTGGAGCGCAACCAACCGCTCGGGGGGCGCTACTGGGTCTATCCAACCCCACACGGCAATCGTCCCCTGCCGCCCATCCGCGAAGGAAGCCCCCACCACGGGCAGGACGACTTCGCCGGCCTGCGGCCCTACCAGCCCGGGGACAGCCCCACGCGCATCCACTGGCGCTCGCTGGCACGCGGCGGGGAGCTGCAGACCAAGCAGTTCGGTGGTGAGCAGCAGCGACCCTATGGCCCGAGGGAGCTGGACGAGGACCGGCTCTCCGATCTTCCGCGCGAAGCCCGCCTGCGCCAGCTGAGCGCGTGGATCATGGTCTGCGAGGCGGGCGGCGAGCCCTACACCCTGCACCTGAGCCACGGCACCTCCCTCCCTCGCGGCCTGGGTTCGGAGCACTGCACGCGGGCGCTGCGCCTCCTGGCCGAGGCCCCTCCTGCATGACACACGCCAGCCTCCCGCTCGCCCCCGCGCTGAAGGCCCGCCTTCTCGGCGTGCTTAGCGTGGTGCTGCTGCCCCACGCCCTCCACCTTGCACCATGGATGAGCCTGCTCGCCACCCTGGGATTGCTCTGGCACGCCCTCCATCTTCGCCATGCTATTCCCCTCCCCAACCGCCTCCTTCTGGCTGTTCTGATGCTCTTAGGCACAGGGGCGGTCTGGCTCACCCACGGCGGGATCTTCGGCCGTGACGGCGGAGTGAGCTTACTCGTCCTGCTCACCGTGCTCAAACTGCTCGAATCCCGCACGCGCCGGGACGGCGGGCTGCTCGGACTGCTTGGGTTATTCCTGCTTTTGACCCTGTTCCTGTTTGACCAAGGGCCGCTGACCGCACTCTGGGCGCTCGGCGCCTTCGCCCTCCTACTCGGCCTACTGGGGGATCTAGCCTCCCCGCTTGAACCGCCTCCCCTGCGCCGCCGCCTGCGAGGCCTCGTCCCGACCATGGGGCTCGCCCTGCCCGTCGCGCTGCTGCTGTTCGTGTTCGTGCCCCGCCCCGCGGCACCGCTGTTCGGCTTGCCGCAGACCGACCGGGCCGTCACCGGCCTGTCGGACAGCCTCGCCCCCGGCACCATCGCCGACCTGTCCCGCTCAGAGGCAGTTGCCTTCCGCGCCACCTTCGCGGGCGCGGAACCCACACGCGAGCAGCTCTACTGGCGCGGTCCGGTGTTCTGGCACTTCGACGGCCGCCGCTGGGCCCGCCTGCCCGACCTACCCCGCCCAGAGACGCTGGCCATGGAGCCAGGCGAGACTCTTTTGGAGTACAGCCTGATACTCGAACCGCAGGGCAACGCCATCCTGCCGGCGCTGGACCTCCCCGTGGAGGCGCCCGAGGGGACCCGGCTGCTGCTTGACCATGACTTGCGCTTCAACCGCCCGCAGGAAACTCGCCGCCTGCTGGATTTGCGCGCCGCGCCCCATGCCAGGCTCGATCTCGATCTGCCTGAGGGCCTACGGCAACAAGCCCTGCAATTACCAGCCGGCGAGAATCCTCTGCTGCTCGACCTGGGGGCCAGTTGGCAGGGACTCGAACCGCGTGAGCGCATCGAGGCCGCCCTGCGCCTGTTCCGCGCCCAGGGCTTCCGCTACACCCTGCGCCCCCCGGTCCTGCCGGAGCAGGAC
The DNA here is from genome assembly GCA_029335925.2 of Gammaproteobacteria bacterium. Classification (GTDB taxonomy): domain Bacteria; phylum Pseudomonadota; class Gammaproteobacteria; order Halothiobacillales; family Halothiobacillaceae; genus Thiofaba. Next base: position 818 of record JARJMX020000193.1, on the reverse strand, counting down.
GCCATGGATGCCTTCCTGTTCGACACCCGCGCCGGCTTCTGTGAGCACTACGCCAGCGCCTTCGTCCTGCTTATGCGTGCCGCAGGTCTGCCCGCACGGGTGGTCACCGGCTACCAGGGCGGCGAGCGTCATCCGGACGGCTATTGGCTCGTGCGCCAGGGCGACGCCCATGCCTGGGCCGAAGTGTGGATCAAGAGCGAGGGCTGGCTGCGCGTGGACCCCACGGCGGCCATCGCCCCGGAGCGGATCGAGTCTGGGCTCGCGGCCGCCGTGCCGGAAACGGTGGGGGAGTTACCCGCTGCCCTGCGGCGCGACTTTGGCTTCCTGCACCATGCCAAGCTCCGACTCGACAGCATAGAGAACCGCTGGAACCGCTGGGTGCTTGGCTTCGACCGCGCCGACCAGCGCGCCCTGCTTGAGCAGCTCGGCTGGCGAGGTGACCTGCAGCTCGGTCTGTGGGGGGCCTTGGGGATTGGTCTTGGATTGCTGGGGATCATCGCTCTGGCCGCAAGCCGCAGGCCACGAACCCGCACAGCACCCGCGCAACGTCTTTGGGCAAGGTTCGAGCGAGCCTTGGGTACCCTAGGCCTATCGCGCCATCCAAACGAAGGTCCGCGCGCCTTCGCCCGGCGCATCGCCTGCGAGCACCCCGAGCTGGCGCAGGCCAGCGCCGGATTCATCGAGACCTACCTGCACTGGCGCCATGCCCCGGACGGGCTCTCGCAGGCGGCAGTGGAACGAGCGCTGCGCAGCGCCGAACGAGCCATCAGGGCCACAGCCGGGGGGCGGTAATGACCAGGCCCCGGTCATGCCGGGGC
>JARJMX020000174.1 GCA_029335925.2 Gammaproteobacteria bacterium | reverse complement strand
ATCCGAACCAGCCGTAGGATGAAGAGGGAGAGTAGGGAAAAGCACCCCACCGAGGTGAAGGCGTGGTCGAAATACAGGGTGCTCAGGATCAGGGAGAGGGTCACCAGGCCGACGGGGATCAGGGCCGTGGCGGCTGTGAAGCGGATAGGAGCGGAAAAGCACATCGCGGGTCCTCGCGAGAGGGGTGGCGAGGACGCCGCCACGGATCCATCAACTCCCAACAGGCACACCCCACAGGTCGTGTTCGCCGTATTCAGTGATTTCCACTTCGACGAAATCGCCCGGCGCAAGGCCGGTGGCGCCGTCGATGAACACGTTGCCGTCGATCTCAGGGGCATCGGCGTAGGAGCGGGCGACGGCGCCTTCCTCGTCGATCTCGTCTATCAGCACGGTCATGCGCTTGCCGAGTTTTGCCTCAAGGCGGGCCTCGCTGATCATCGCCTGATGTTCCATGAAGCGGTGCCAGCGTTCCTCCTTGACCTCTTCCGGTACGGCGCCCGGGAGCTCATTGGCAGGGGCGCCTTCGACCGGTGAGTACTTGAAGCAGCCGGCACGGTCGATCTGGGCCTCGTCGAGGAACTCGAGCAGCTGCTCGAAGTCGTCTTCAGTCTCGCCGGGGAAGCCGACGATGAAGGTGGAACGGATGGCAAGGTCGGGGCAGACGTCGCGCCAGGCCTTGATGCGGGCGAGGACGTTCTCGCTCGAGGCCGGGCGCTTCATCGCCTTGAGGATGGCGAGACTTGCGTGCTGAAAGGGGATGTCAAGGTAGGGCAGGATCTTGCCCTCCGCCATGAGCGGGATAATCTCATCCACGTGCGGGTAGGGGTAGACATAGTGCATGCGCACCCATACGCCTAGCTCGCCGAGGGCGCGAGCAAGATCATAAAAGCGGGTCTTGAGCGGGCGTCCGCCCCAGAAGTCGGTTTTGTATTTGAGGTCTAGGCCGTAGGCGCTGGTGTCCTGGGATACGATCAGCAGCTCCTTTACGCCGGCCTTGACCAGGTTCTCCGCCTCGGTCATCACCTCGCCGATCGGTCGGCTGACCAAGTCGCCGCGCAATTGGGGGATGATGCAGAAGGTGCAGCGGTGGTTGCAGCCCTCGGAGATCTTCAGGTAGGCGTAGTGCTTGGGGGTGAGCTTCACGCCCTGCGGCGGCACGAGATCGAGAAATGGGTCATGCTGCGGCGGCAGGTGCTCGTGCACCGCGTGCATCACCTCCTGATAGGCGTGCGGGCCGGTGACCGCGAGCACATTCGGATGAGCCTTGCGCACCATCGCCCCGTTCTCGCGTGCGCCCAGGCAGCCGGTGACGATGACCTTGCCGTTTTCCGCCAGCGCCTCGCCGATGGCGGAGAGGGACTCCTCCACCGCCTCGTCGATAAAGCCGCAGGTATTGACCACCACAAGGTCGGCGTCTTCGTAGCTCGGTGAGATGACGTAACCTTCGGCCCTAAGCTGGGTGAGGATGCGCTCGGAGTCGACCAGCGCCTTGGGGCATCCTAGGCTAACGAATCCAACCCTCGGGGCGTGCTTAGAGCTCATCAGGGGCGATTTCGGTCATTTCGCCATCCGGGGTTTGGCGATGGACTTTGAGCTTATTGGTGCGGGCGAAGTTGATGATTTGCTCATACATCGCCGGGGCCTGATCCTTGAGCTCGGGCTCGATGGCCAGGCACTTTTCACCCTTGATATTCACCGGGTGCAGGCGTTCGGAATAGACCAGGCGATGCTGAACGAAGGTAGCGTCCCAGCTGGAGAGACGGTCGATCCAGTCGCTGGGACGGAATCGCTTGCCATCCTGGGTGACGCTCTCGATGATGTAGCGGAAGGGCTTGGCCTGATCCATTGGGGTACTCGGAACATTGTCATGAAGTTTGCGGCTATTTTAAGGGATCTGGCGTTACGACGCATCTTAAAAGCCTTTCTGATCGGCCTCGCGGGTGCGCTGGCGGCGGGCCCTGCTCATGCGCAGGAGCGGGTACTGCGGGCAAGCGAGGTGGAGTTGACCGTGTCTGTCGTAAAGGCGCAACAGCCGTGGGCTGTCCTGCTTTGGTTGCCCTCCGAGCAGGGGGTGCAGGAGGGCAGCGGCGGGTCGCCGGAGTCCTAACAGGACTCGGGATCGAGACCTGGCTGGCCGCCCGTTCGCCGCTTGGATGCGGCTCGTGGGCGAGAGCAGCCATACGGAGCTGCCCGTTGACGGACTCGCCCAGGTCATCGAGGGGGTGGTCGCGCAGGCTCCAGTCCCGCTCATCCTGGTGAGTCATGACCGGGGGAGCGTGCCGTTGTTGGAGGCCATGCAGCGCGGGCAGCGTGCTCATCCTGGCGATGCCCGCGTGCGCGGTGCGCTGCTTCATTACCCCCAACCTTTTTCTGGAAACTCCCGATCCCGGGCAGTCGGCCCGCCTGACCCCGGCGGCACGGCTGACCAACCTGCCGCTGTTCCTGATCCAGCCGGAGCTCTCAACCACGGCCCTGCGCGGGGCGCGGGTCTATTGGCGTGCCGTGCCGAGCGTGCGCGATCGGTTCTTTTTCCGTCCGGACGCCGCCATGGCCGAGGAGCTGGCCCAGGCTGAGCGCCTGCCCAGTTGTGGATGGCGCAAGGGGTGCAACGCCTGCTGCGTGAACCTCTCTCCCCTCCGCGGCCGTGTCCGCCGAGGGAGAGGGCGTAGATTCGTCGCCCAACACAGACTGGGTTTCCCTATCCTGCTCGATCCCGCGCGCGAGGTGACCAAGGCTTGACGGATCTACGCCTACCCGACCAGCTTCCTTATTGACCGGCAGGGGCACGTGCGCCTTGCGGTGGCAGGCGGCATCGATTGGAATGAACCCCAGGTGCGGGCGAACATGCGCACCTTACTCGACGAGAAAGGCGACTGACCATGTCCGACATCCTCATCCTCAACACCGGCGGCACCTTCAACAAGCGTTATGACGAGCTCAGCGGCGAGCTGTTTGTCCCGCGCGACGAGCAGGCCGTAGAGGCCATCCTCACGGAGCTGCGTGGCAATCTCGATTTCAGGCTGGTGGGGCTGATCCACAAGGACAGCCTTGAGATGGACGACGACGATCGTGAGCAACTCGCGCAGATAATCCTTGCGGCCGAGGAGCGCAAGGTCCTGATCGTGCACGGCACCGACACCATGCACCTGACCGCCGCGCATCTTGCGGCGCGCTGCCCCGGGCGGCGTATGGTGCTGACCGGGGCGATGAAACCGTATGCCTATGATCGGCAGGAAGCTGCGGTCAACCTCGCCCTGAGTCTGGGTTGGCTTATCGCAGGGGAGGGGGAGGGTGTGCATATCGGCATGCACGGCTTGGTGCGGCCGTATGCCGAGATCGTCAAAGACCGCGCAAGAGGGGTGTTCAGAGCCGTCTGAGAGGGAAGCGGCAGGCTTGCGCAAGGTGTCGCCTCAGCCCGCCTTCTCTGCTCACAGCGGCGCGGTGATGGAGAATCCGCCGCGCAGCTCGCCCGCCTTGTAGCCGGTCGCCTTGTCCTCGGGGTAGGGGGTCTTGAGCTTGGCTTTGACCTCGCGGTGGATGTTCTCGCCATGGCCGTTAAAGCACACCCGCAGGGTGCCGACCGCCTTCATATAGCGCAGGCGCGGCTTGCCGCCGATCTCGCTCACCTCGTGGAACTCTGTTCGGGTCCTCGCCCTTGGCGCGGCGGGCGTTGAAGGCGGTCAGCACCTCGCGCTCCCACGCCTGCAACGCCGTGGCGCACGGCTTGAGGCTGGTGCGGTGCACCTCGGCGCCGTATTTGCCCGACAACTCCTTCGCGATGGCGGGGGCCTTGCTGTGGCAGACCTCGATGGCTGCCACCGGGCCGCCGGCCTGCATGGCTTTCTCCAGCTCGCCCTTCAAGGTGCCGCCGAATTCCTTGGCGATGGTGCGGGCCTGATCGAGCTTGGCGGCCTCATCGGCCACTACGGGAGCGGTGAGGGCCAGGGTTACGGGCAGGATGGTCAGGATGGACAAGCGCGACATGGATATCTCCTTAAGGCAATGACGGTTTGGGTGGGGCTGTGGGCAATGGTAATTTGTCCTGCGCAGATCGCGCACAATAACCATTTGTGTATCCATGAATTCCTTCTCTACCCTGCTTCAGCTGACCGACACCCACTTGGGCGAGGCGGAGGATTTCCGTCTCTGGAGCCTGCCGACCGACGCTCTGTTTCGGCGTGTCTTGGCGGATGCGCATGCACGCTTCCCATGTCCTGACCTTGTGGTGCATACGGGCGATGCCACCCATGATGCCGGGCATCCAGCCCAGCGGCGGATCGAGGGGTTGCTCGCCGGATGGGGGGTACCGGTCCTCTGGACGCCGGGCAATCATGATCTGCCCGAGGTGATGGCAGGAGAGCCGTGCACCTTTGATCTGCCGGGTTGGCGCGTGTTGCTGGTCAACAGCCACAAGAACGGGGCGGTGGAGGGATGCATCGACGACGCGACCCTAGCTTGGCTGGATCAGGAATTAGGCGCGGCGGTCACGCCCGTCCTGCTCGGCTTGCACCATCCTCCCCTACCGACGGGCACGGCCTGGCTGGATCGCATCGGGCTCGAGAACGCGGATGCCCTGTGGCGGGTGATCCGCCGCCACGCGAGGGTACGGGCGATCATCCACGGCCATGCGCACATGGAGCAGACTACGCTGCACGAGGGGGTGCTGGTGCTGGGGACACCGTCGACCAACGGCCAGTTCAAACCGCTGTCGGTCGAGTTCGCCCTCGATGGGCAGCCGCCCGGCTACCGCTGGCTGCGGCTTTACCGGGACGGGCGGCTGGAGAGTGGGGTGGTACGGGTCGGCGGCTGAGGGCCGCCGCTGCAAAGAGATCAGAACGGATTCCAGGACATGGTCGGGGTGAAGTGGATGTAGCCCACGTTTGCCCCCAGGCGCATGCCCACCCCGACGCGGATTGGCGCGACCACGATGTTGCCGCTACGGGCGTAGTTCATGCTCACCCCGCCGAAGAAATAGGCACTGCCGTCCACCCCCGCAAAGCGCTGGAACAGCATGTCTGTGTCCGGCAGGTTGTAGATCAGGATGAAGACCTTGCCGGCGTTGGCACCGAAGTCCCAGCCGATCGACGGCCCCTGCCAGTACACTTTGCGCCGCTGACCGCTCTTGGTCACCAGCTCCCCCTGGCCGTAGCGCACTCCGGCGATGATGGCGCCACCACCTTCCTCGCCGCGTATGTAGGCATTGGGCCGCCCCTGATCCTGAAAGGCTTTGCTGATGACGCTGGCTAGCCCTTCTGCGCTCTCGCCGAGGAAGTTATTGGCCTCGCGGGCCATCTGGCCCTCATCATAGGTTTCCTGGGCATTGATTTGCGAGGGACGAACAGGTTCGCCGGAGGATTTGGGCGCTTCACTGGCACAGGCGCCGAGCAGGGTGGCGGCAAGCACGATGGCAAGGCGTTTCATGGGGGCGTTCTCTTAAACATGATTATTTTAATATAGCATCATCGGCCGACCCCGCCGGATGCCGGGGGCCTGTTGCGCGCGAATACCGTTCCCGGAGAGTGTTGATGAGCATCAAGTCCGACCGCTGGATCCGCCACATGGCGGAAACCCACGGCATGATCGAGCCGTTCGAACCGAAGCAGGTGCGCGAGGTGCAGGGGCAGCGCATCATCTCCCATGGCACCTCCAGCTACGGTTACGATGTGCGCTGCGCGGATGAGTTCCGCGTGTTCACCAACATCAACAGCACCATCGTTGACCCCAAGGCCTTCGATGAGAAGAGTCTGGTCGAGGTAAAGTCGGACGTTTGCATCATTCCGCCCAACTCCTTTGCCCTCGCGCGCACGGTCGAGTACTTCCGTATCCCGCGCAACGTGCTGACCATCTGCCTTGGCAAGTCGACCTACGCGCGCTGTGGCATCATCGTCAATGTTACGCCGCTCGAGCCTGAGTGGGAGGGGCATGTGACGCTGGAGTTCTCCAACACCACCCCGCTGCCCGCCAAGATCTACGCCAACGAGGGCGTGGCACAGATGCTTTTTCTCGAATCCGACGAGGTTTGCGAGGTCTCCTACAAGGATCGTGGCGGCAAATACATGGGGCAGACTGGAGTCACCCTGCCGCGGGCCTGATCAGGCCTGCGCTGGCTCACGCAGGGAGATCCGCGGCCAGCCGCGCCGCATGGCCTCTGCGGACAGCGTTTCATCTGCATCCACCGCAACGGGGTGGTCAACCCACTCGAGCAGCGGCAAATCATTGTGCGAGTCGCTGTAGAACCAGCTGCGCTCAAGCGGCTCAGGTTGGGTCGCAAGCCATGTCTCCAGTGCTTTTACCTTGCCATGCTGGAAGGTCGGTGTGCCCACGTAGCGTCCTGTGTAGCGGTTGCCCACCCGCTCGGGCTGGGTGGCAAGGAGATCCTCCACCCCCAGACGGCGGGCGATGGGTTCGGTGACAAAGGCATTGGTCGCGGTGATGATCAGCAGCCGGTCGCCCCGTGCGCGGTGCTCTTCGATCAGTTCGAGGGCTTTGGGGAGGATAATCGGCTCGATCATTTCTTCCATGAACTGGCGGTGCCAGGTCTCCAACTGCTCCAACGGGTGTGCAGCCAACGGAGCGAGGGAGAAGCGCAGGAAGGCGTCGATGTCGAGCAGGCCCTGCTTGTAGTCCTCATGGAAGCGCTGGTTGGCCGCCTCGTACCGGGCCGGGTCGACGATCCCCCGCTCGCACAGAAAGCGACCCCAGAGATAGTCGGAGTCGCCAGCGAGGAGGGTGTTGTCGAGATCGAAGATGGCTAGGTTCATGAGGTCAGCCGATCATAAAAGGAGTTTGCACATTGTAATGGATGGGTCACTTTGCCCACATCAGAGGCTTGTGGAACAATCGCTTTCATCCTTATTTTGTTGTTACTCCCGTGATTGACTCGGAAGGCTATCGCCCCAATGTGGGCATCATTCTCGTAAATGCCGAGGACCGGGTGTTTTGGGCGCGTCGCGTGGGGCAGCAGGTCTGGCAGTTCCCCCAGGGCGGCATCCGCTGCGAGGAATCCCCCCTCGAGGCCATGTTCCGCGAACTGCGCGAGGAAACCGGTCTCCTGCCTCAGCATGTACGGCTGCTCGGCTGCACGCGCGGCTGGCTGCGCTACCGTTTGCCCAGCAACCTCGTGCGCAAGCGCGCCTTCCCCGTGTGCATCGGCCAGAAGCAGAAGTGGTTTCTTTTGCGCATGCTCGTGCCTGACCAGGCGGTGCGGTTAGACCATGGCCATCGCCCCGAGTTCGATGACTGGCGCTGGGTGGATTACTGGCAGCCGCTGAGCGAGGTCGTGTCGTTCAAGCGCGATGTCTACGACAGCGCGCTAAACGAGCTGGCACCGCTGCTCTTCCCTCCCGAAAGACGCACTCCTCCCGCCTGGGTCTCCGAGCACCTGAAGCTGCCGGAGGGCGAATGATCCTCGAGACCCTGCGCCGCATCGTCGGGGAGGTCGGTCGTGCACGCGATCTGACGATGGCGCTGGAGGCTATTGTGCGCGGTGTGCGTGAGGCCCTCGATGTGGCCGTTTGCTCGGTCTATCTTGTGCCGCGCGCCAAGGTGGGGGATCCGGACGCGCCGCTCATGCTGATGGCGACCGAGGGGCTCTCGCGCAAGGCGGTGGGCCGGGTATCGCTTTCTCCTAGCGAGGGGTTGGTGGGCTTGGTGGCGCAGCGTGCAGAGCCGATCAACCTCGACAACGCGCCGCAGCACCCGCGCTACAAACACATCGCCAATATCGGTGAGGAGCCTTACCATGCCTTTCTTGGCGCACCCATCCTGTTGCGTGGCGAGGTGCTCGGCGTGCTGGTCGTGCAGGATTACGCGTCGCGCCGCTTTTCCGATGACCAGGAGTCCTTCCTCGTCACCCTGGCGGCTCAGCTTGCCAGCAGCCTTGTGCAGGCTGAACTGAGCGAGGCGGTGGCCCGTCCCCCCAGCAGTCGCAAGAAGGTGGTCGGCGAGGCTATCCGCGGGGTGCCAGGGGCCGCCGGCGTGGCCTCGGGTACCGCCGTGGTGGTCTATCCGCAGGCTGACTTGGAGGCTGTGCCCGATCGCCACTGCGATGACCCCGAGATCGAGCTTGCGCGGCTTAAGGCGGCCCGCGAGGCCGTACGCGCTGAGCTGATTGCCCTGCGCCAGGGCATGGCCCACCGTCTGCCCGAAGAGGAGTGCGTCTTGTTCGACGCTTTCACCATGATGCTGGACAGCGAGAGTCTGTTTGCGGGCATAGAGCGTCGCATCCGCGCTGGAGCGTGGGCTCCGGCCGCCTTGCGCGACACCATCCGCGAGTATGCGGCGGTGTTTGAGGGCATGGATGATGATTATCTGCGCCAGCGTGCAGAGGATGTGCGCGATGTGGGCACACGCCTCCTCGAACATTTGCAGGAGGTTGAGAACGGCATCCGCGACTACCCTGAGCGCACCATCCTGGTTGGACGTGAGATCACGGTGACTCATCTGGCCGCGATGCCTGAAGGACGGTTGGCGGGGATTGTGTCCGCACGTGGTTCCAGTGCATCTCACGTTGCCTTGCTTGCGCGTGCCTTGGGCGTGCCGGCGGTGATGGGGGCGAGCGAGTTGCCGGTCGAGCGCCTGGATCGGCGTGAGCTGGTCATCGACGGCTACCGAGGGGTAGTGCATGTCGATCCGCACGGCGCATTGCGTGAGGAGCTCGATCGCCTGGTGCGCGAGGAGGCGCAGCTTTCCGCCGAGCTTGCCACCCTGCGCGATCTTCCTGCCCTCACCCCGGACGGCGCGCGCGTTCACCTCTACGTCAACGTTGGCCTGCTGGCTGACATGGCTCCGGCCAACAACGTGGGGGCGGAAGGCATCGGCCTCTACCGCACTGAGATTCCTTTTCAGGTGCGCGACAATTTCCCCGGCGAGGAGGAGCAGACGCGCATCTACCGTGAGGTCCTCGCAGCTTATGCCCCGCGGCCCGTCGTATTGCGCACCCTGGACGTGGGTGGTGACAAGCCGCTCGGCTATTTCCCGATCCATGAGGATAACCCCTTCCTCGGCTGGCGCGGGGTGCGCCTGACCCTTGATCACCCGGAGATCTTCCTGACCCAGGTGCGGGCCATGCTGCGTGCCAACAAGGGGCTCGGTAATCTGCGCATTCTGCTGCCGATGATCAGCGGCGTGGGTGAGCTTGAGCGGGCCCTGGAGTTGATCGATCAAGCGCATGCTGAACTACGCGAGGATGGATTGAACGGGGAGGCCGTGCAGGTCGGGGTGATGATCGAGGTGCCCTCGGCGGTCTATCAGGTCGACGCCCTGGCGCGGCGGGTGGATTTCCTTTCCGTCGGCACCAACGATCTGACCCAGTATCTGCTCGCGGTTGATCGTAACAATGCACGCGTCGCGCCACTCTACGATAGCCTGCACCCGGCTGTGCTGCGTGCCATCCACGATATTGTCGCTGGCGGCCGGCGCGCCGGACGGCCGGTCAGCGTGTGCGGTGAGCTTGCAGGCGACCCCCTTGGCGCCCTGATCCTGCTCGGTTTTGGTATCGACTCCCTGAGCATGAGCGCGGGCAGTCTTCCCCGGATCAAGCGAGTGATCCGCAGCGTGCCGCTGAAACATGCCCGTCAGCTCGCTTGGGAGACGTTGACCTGCGAACGGGGAGATGAAGTGCGCGCCATGCTGCGCGCGGCCTTGCGTGACTACGGCCTTGGTGGATTGATTCGGGGCGACGAGTAGGCGGCTTAAAGAGCTTACTGCCCGCCCAGAGTGCGGTGTCGCATCTTCAAGATATGCCTTGAGAATTCACTGCAGGAATCCTTGATAAGAATGCATTGCGCATCTTCTTGGGAATCATTATCATTTATCTCCAAGAATTAGCCTTGGACCTGTGCGGCACCGAGGATGCGCGATGAAACTCTCCTGCTTGCGTTGCGGTGAATCGGCTTGCGTGACTTGCGTCGAAGGCGAGGAGTGTCTTGTGCGTCGGCTTCAGGCTCTCGGTGTGCGCCCGGGCAAGAGTGTCCGTGTTATTCGTCACGCCCCCTTCGGTGGGCCACTGCACTTGCGTGTGGGGAGTACCGAGTTCTTCCTGCGCCCCCGCGAGGCCGAGTCGATCACGGTCAAGCATGCCGTCTGACGACGGCATGGCTGCGCCGGAATCCTCACGTCCATGGCCAGACGCATTGCCCTGCTCGGTATGCCCAACACGGGCAAATCCTCCCTTTTCAACCGTCTTACTGGCGCCTCTGCCCGTACCGGCAACTGGCCGGGGCTGACCGTCGAGCTTTCGGCGGCCCAATTGCCGTTGGGCAGTGATCTTATCGAGCTGGTGGATCTGCCGGGAATCTATGACTTGCATGGCATGACCGAGGACGAGCACGTTGTGCGCCGTTTCCTCGAGCGTGTCCCTGTGGACGTGCTGGTCGTGGTTCTCAATGCCGCTCAGATCGACCGTCAGCTCCCCTTGCTGTTGCAGGCACGTGCGCTCGGTCTGCCGATGCTCGCCGTGCTCAATATGTGGGATGAAGCCAAGCGTTTTGGCGTGAGCATCGATGTCGATCGCTTGGGCGAGGTGTTGGGCTTCCCCGTGCTGGCGGTGAGTGCCCGTCAGGCAGAGGGCATGGGGCAGTTGCGCCAGGCCATGGCGGCGGCTCTGCGCGCGCCTCGGCCGGTGCCGCTGGTCGAGTTGGCCAAACGTTTAGCGCCAGAGGATGGGGTGCAGGAGGAGGCCGAGGCCTTATTGCGGGTGGCGGTGAAGACACCACACCAGCTCTCGGATCGGATGAGTGAGCGCTTGGATCTCATCCTGTTGCATCGTATCTGGGGGCTGCCGATCTTCTTTTTCAGTCTGTTTTTGCTGTTCCAGTTCATCTTCACTCTCGGGGCACCGCTGCAGGACGCGGTGGAGTGGGCCTTGGGCCTGCTGCGGGATGCATTGCAGGCCATGCTTGCCGACGTCCTGCCTGCCTTCGGCCAGGGGCTGTTGTTCGAGGGTATCTACGATGGCCTTGCTACGGTGGCGAGCTTCCTGCCGGTGATCGCCCTGTTTTTCATCGTCATGTCGGCGGTAGAGGACTCGGGTTATCTCGCTCGCGCGGCCTTCCTGGTCGATGGTTTCATGGCCCGCTTGGGGTTGGATGGGCGTGGTTTCGTGCTTCATCTATTGGGTATGGGCTGTAATGTGCCGGCGGTGATGGGGACTCGGGTCATGCGCTCGCCCGGGCTACGTGCATTGACTATGCTGGTGTTGCCGTTTTCACTCTGCGCGGCGCGCTTGCAGGTGTTCCTGTTCTTCATCGCCGTACTGTTTGCCCCAAGCCAGGCCGCCATCGTGCTGTTTGGCCTGTACCTGCTCAGCCTTTTGGCGGCGATGCTCACCGCCTGGTTGTTCAAGCGGCGTTATAACGTTGTGGAGCCGGTCATTCTGGAACTGCCGCCCTACCGCCTGCCTGTGCTGGGTAACATGCTCAGCGCGGCCAGCGGCGAGATCGGCCATTTTTTGCGTCGTTCCACTCGCTTTATCGTGCTCGGCGTGCTGGCTATCTGGCTTTTGACCCACTTACCTTGGGGTGTGCAGCCCGCTGGGCCGGAGAGTTATGCGGGGCGGCTTGGGCAGATGGTCGCTGGGGTCTTCGCCCCGCTTGGCTTCGATTCGCTGCTCGCCTTGGCTCTCCTGTTTGGCTTTGTGGCCAAGGAGGTTGTACTGGGCGGATTGGCCGTGCTGTATGGCGTGGGGGAGGAGGGGCTAGCTGCCGCCGTACAGGGGCATATGGATGCGGTGCAGGCTATGAGCTTTATGCTCTTCACCTTGCTGTATACGCCCTGTATCTCTACCCTGGCGGCCATCCGGGCGGAGAGTCGCAGCTGGCGACTGACCCTTACCAGCGTGCTCTGGTCGCTCTCGCTCGCTTATATGGTTAGCCTGGCGTTTTACCAGGCCGCCCGCTGGATGGGGTTTTGAATCAGCCCGTCAACATCCTCTCGATCAGTCCCTTCACCTTCCCAAGATCGAAGATGCCGATCTTCTGGTAAACCACCTGGCCCTGCGGGTCGAGCAGAAAGGTGGTCGGGGTCAGGCGTACCTTACCCATGGCCTCGCTCGCAGCGCCGTCTCGATCGAGTGCGATGGGGTAGGGGATGGCCATGCGCTCGCGCAAGGATCGCACTTGGGGTTCTGGGTCATAACTCATCGCCACGCCAATGACCTTCAGCCCGCGCGGGCCATAGGTGTTGTGCAGTTCGACCAGGAGGGGAATTTCCTCGATGCAGCCGGGGCAGCTGGTGGCCCAGAAGGTTAAT
>JARJMX020000163.1 GCA_029335925.2 Gammaproteobacteria bacterium | reverse complement strand
GCCTTACCGTCGGTGGCGAAGCGGAAGGCGCCATCGAGCACCCCCTCCCATTCGGCGCGCAGCCCCAACTCCACCCCGCGCAGGTTCAGCCCGCGATCCAGGCTGCCGCCATGGCTGTGGCCGTCACCGTGGTCGCTGTGGACATTGAAGATGCCGTTGGCGTTCTGGAGGTATTCCGTGCCGCGGCCATCGACACTATCACCATAGGCCACGGCGTCGATGACGGCCATTGGCGTGACTTTCAGTTCATCTGCAAGCGTAGCTCCAAGGCAAAGGCTACTGACTGCTGCGAGAGCGAAACGTTGGACAATCAACATGACTGTTTATCTTTACGTTATAAAGTAACAAAAAATTATAGCCACTCTCCTCGACAGAACAAGCACCTTGGCTGGAGACCTGGAACGGCCCACTTGTTTATAAGAAAAACCATATATTCGATAAGAAACTTGTCCTGTTCATGCTCCTCCGACGCCCTAGAATCGGATGACGAAAACGAACGACGATTTGGGAGGAGAGGGATATGTCAGAACGCCATTCCGCCGACCCGCAGCGCCGCGCCTTCCTGCGCGCGGTGGCCAGCGCCGCCACCCTGGGGACCCTCAGCCTCCCCACCCTGGCTCCTTTGCAAGCCTTTGCCAAGGAGATGGAGATGTTGGTCAAAGGGCCACCGGTGCCGGACATCCCGGCCAATAAGCTCGGCAAGTACACCTATGTGGTGATCGCTCCGGATGGTTTCCCCAACCCGAAGAACCAGGGGATGATGAGTAACGTCACCTTCGTGGTGACCAAGCAGGGGGTGGTCATCCTTGACTCCGGGGCTTCGGTGCAGATCGGGGAGATGGTCCTGCGCCAGATCCGAAAGGCGACCGACAAGCCGGTCATCGCTGTGTTCAACACCCACTACCACGGCGACCACTGGCTGGGTAACCACGCCTTCGTCGAGGCCTACAAGGACATTCCCATCTACGCCCATCCGCTGACCACCTCGGCGATCAAGACCGGCCAAGGCGAGTTCTGGCAGCACCTGATGGAGCGATCCACGGATAACGCCACCCTGGGCACCATCGTTACCCCGCCGAACAAGGACATCCACCACGGCGACGAATTCAACTACGGCGACGTGACCATCCGCTGCCACCACTATGGCAAGGCCCACACCCCGGCGGATGTCTGCTTCGAGATCGTCGAGGACAGGATCGTCCACGTCGGCGATGTGGCCATGGATCGGCGTATCGCCTTCATGGAGGACGGCTCTTACCTTGGCACCTTCAAGGCCATGGATGAGCTGCAGAAAATCAAGCCCAAGCTCTGGCTTCCTGGCCATGGCCAGCCGGGGCCGGATGTGCTCAAGAACAACCGTGAGCTGCTCGAGGGCATCTATGGTGCCTGTGTCGAGGCCATCCAACAGGGTAAGCCACTCGAGGAGGCCAAGACCATGGTGCTGGCCGATCCGCGGGTGAAAAAGTGGGCCTCCCAGACGAAGGGCTTCAACGAGAACATCGGTAATTACACGAGTTTGGCCTACACCGAGGCCGAGCAGGTGAACTTCTGACAGGTCGTTGAAAAACTCCGGCGCTTCCATGGCATGGATCTCCCTGATCCATCCCTGAGCGATGAGATGAACTCTCCGCGCTGTATTCACGCGTGAGTCGCCCCTTCATCCCGCCGGAACACCTGCTAGGTACGGCGCTGCTGCACGTGCTCTACACGCTCCGCTCGAAGCGGATGTGGGTGGAACAGCTGAACTTTAACCTACTCTACTGTTCTGTAGTTTGTGGGCCTGTCGATGCATGACGCCGCCAAGGCCATGCTGCGTCTCACCCCCGCATGCAGCGGCCTCCGGTCGGCGCCGACCGGGGGGAGACATCCGTAATTCATCACCTCATGCCGGACCATGGGGATCACGCCGCACGTCGCGCAGAAGCGTAAGGGCAGTGCCATCCATGGCTGAACGATACACCACGCGGGCGATACGACCAGCCAACGGAAGCGTAAGCGCATCAAGGCGGTGTTCGGTTGGTTCAACACTGTGGCGGGCTTGCGCAAGAGCAAACGGATGGGCCAGGCTCGCCTCGCAAACCAAGTGCTTCTGGCCACCTCTAACCTTACCCGCAGGGGCACCCTCAGCGGGTGGTGGCGAGGGGCCCATGTGTAGGCAAGGTGCGTCCAGAGTGCGCCGGGAAGTCGTAAAACCCCCTCTCCGAGGGGGCAAGAGGCCCATATCAGCGAACCTTGCCCCGCGGATCGGCAGGGGCACAAGGTCTCGCCGGATAATCTCGGAAATTTTTCAACGGCCTGTTAGATAAGGAGCATCAATATGTCCCTCCGCTAACAGGCTGTTGAAAGCGTTTTTCAACGGCCGGCCTGTTAACGCCAGATACCACCCAAGCGCCAACGTGGGCGATAGGATGTACCGCGTTGCGTCCATGTCCACGGTTCGAAAGCCTCGCCGCTGCCCTTTTTCGTACTTAAGCTGAGCAAGCGGAGGATGCGATCCTCCGTTGCTGGATGGGTTCTCAGCCACGAAGGCTCAGGGTTGCCCCAACCGGGGAAAAGCCAGGCGCGCCAGGAACGGTTGGCGCGCTCGATCTTGGCCAGCGCCGAGGCCAACCCTTCCGGGTCGCCAGTGAGAGCGGCCGCGGTGAGATCCGCATCGTACTCACGCACGCGGGACAGGCTAAGCTGAGCCAATAACGCAATGTGAGGTGAAACCAGCAGTAACAACAGTCCTGACCATGGCACCTCCACATCGCCTATGATCCAGGCAGGAAGCGACATCAAGATGACAATTTGGGCGAGGAGTGCGAACAGGTTGGTGAGCCGACTCACATAGTCGGCAAGACCCATGACCCGCAAATCGCCTTGGGCGATGTGGGCGATCTCATGGGCGAGTACGCCCGTGATTTCCCGCAGTGTGAGCTCTCGTAGCAGGCCGTCGGTGAGGACAATGTGGGGGTCGTTAGCGCTCCCCACGGCGAAGGCGTTGATGATGGGCGTGGGGACCCAATGGAGCTGAGGGCGACGTTTTAGGCCAACCTGCGCGGCCAGTCTGGCCGCGACCCGCTCCAGGGGAGGGGCCTCACCAGGCGCCAGCGGCCGCGCACGGTATAGCGCTAATGTTAAGCGAGTGGCTGCGCCCGGTTCCACCGCCAGGGCCAATACGCTGGCCACCAAAGCCGCCACCAACCCCGTCTCACCCAAAAGTAACCCACCCGCCGTGGCCGCGATGCCCAGGAGCAAGGCTACAAGCGCCAGACTTTGCAGTCGGTTGCTGAGGACATGCCTTTGCCAGCGGTTCATCGTCAGTCAGCGTCGAGGCAGTGCAGACGCCGTCTAAGGCGATCCATTTCTTCCAAAAGATCGGCCACCAGGGCCGCAAGCTCGGGCACGGCGTCAAAATCCCGTTCCAGGCTGTGCATGCGTCGAGCCCGGATGATCGCATCCTCGGCGAAGCGCCACACTCCGTCCACGCTTTCTGCATGAGGAAAGAGACCGGCTTCAAGGCGGGCAAGCAACCAATCGGCCTCCACGTTGCAGGCTGCGGCCATTTGCTCCAAGGTAAGCCCACCGTCAGACAGCAACGTACCGATTAAGACATCATCTTCACTCATCATCCTCTCCCTGCGCGAGGATCAAAGGCAAGTTCCCGCGCCATGGTTTCATACAGCTCTCTCGCCCGGGGGGTGTCAGCGGGCGGCAGAGCCACCTGGATGGTTAGTAGCAAATCGCCCGGTGGTTCAGAGGGAATCCCCTTCCCTCGCACCCGCAGCTGCTTGCCGCATTGAGCCCCGGGTGGGATACGTACCTTGACTTGTCCGCTGGGCAGCGCCACAGGTATCACTGCGCCTAATGCCGCCTCCCAGGGGGCGACCGTCAGGCTCATGAGCAGGTCTCGCCCTTGCACTTGGAAATGGGGGTGGGGCTTGAAATGAACTTCAAGCAGTAGATCCCCCGCAGTCCCCCCTCCGATACCGGGTGAACCTTGTCCCGCCAGACGGATGATTTGGCCCTCGCGCACGCCTATGGGAATTCGCACGTTTAAAGTACGGGTGTCCAGTACCACATGACCGCTAGGATCCAAGCGTGGCATACGTAGCGTGATCTGGCGAGTGGCCCCTGTGAAGGCATCGGCCAAGTCCAGATAGATCTTCGCATGGTGGTCCTCGCCCTGGGTGCGGAAACTGCCACGGCGGGCGCGCCCGCCTAGGCCGCTGAACAGATGGGAGAAGAAGTCGGAAAATTCCGCGGCCTCGTAGGGTGAGAACCCGTGGCTGGAGAACTCAAAGCCCGCATCCCAGTCGGGAGGCGGGCGGAACTCCTCCCCAGGACGGTAGCCATACGCAAGCAGTTGGTCGTAGGCCGCACGCCTCTCCGGATCGGAGAGTACGGCATAGGCCTCGTTGACCTCCTTCATGCGCTGGTCTGCATCCGGCTCCTTGGAAACGTCGGGATGGTATTTGCGGGCAAGCTTACGGAAGGCCTTCTTGAGCTCTTCTGCCGTTGCATCCCGGGATACCCCCAGCACTTCATAATAGTTCTTGAATTCCATGCCCAGCCCTTGCTTGTTGGTTGTTCTGGGATTAAGACTTTAAGCATAGGTCGTTGAAAACGCTTTCAACAGCCTGTTAAAGCAGGTTATGGACAGTTTGCACGAAGATCAAGCCGCAGCACATGTCTGCAACGAAGCGCATCGAAAAAGGGCATGAGGCCCCTTTTTTAACATCCTGTTAGAATCCAAGAAATCCATTCCCTGCAAGAGATCGCTATGCGCCAGCAAAATTATTGTGGCTATGATGAGGATATGTGGGGCGGTTTTACCGAGATTGGCCGCATCATCCGCGACGCCAAGGTGTTTGGTCTGATCCCGGAGGACGAGCAGTGTAAGAACTGGCCGCGTCATAAGCTTGAGCAGTTATGGGAGCAGGTCACCAACGAATGGGACAAGTATGGCGCCATGGTGAACAATTTGCCGGAGGACCTGCGCACCAAACATGAGGCCATCCATGCCGCGGCCCTGGAGAAAGCCAAGGCCATGGGCTGGACCCCGGAGCAGTGGCTGACGGCCAGCGACTTCGACGGTTGGATCAAGGAGGAAGAGCTGGAAGCCCTGGTCCCCCCCGAGTGGTTGCAGCACCAGGATCGGCACCGCTGATCCTCTGCTTTTCTAGGACCTCAGCAAAGCCGACGAGCGTGTCGGTTTTTTGTGAAAACGTGATGCGGAAACAAAGCCGGCATGCGTGCCGGCTTGGATGTCCCGATGCGTTTGGCGCTTTACTTGGTCAGCGAGGCGAACAGCTGCGGCAGCTTCTCCGGCAGGCGCTGGACGTTGTCGATCACGGTGAAGTGCCGCTCGCCGAAAATGCGGGACACGTAGGCGTCCGCGTGCGGGTCGAGGGTGATGCAGTAGGTCATCACACCATCGCGTTTGAGCTCCTCCACCGCGTTCTTGGTGTCGAAACGCAGGTGCTGTGGATCGTCCACGTCCACGTCAGCCGGCTCGCCGTCGGTGATGATCAGCAGGAGTTTTTTCTGCGCCTGCTGCTTGGCCAGGTGGCGCCCGGCGTGGCGCAGGGCCGCGCCCATGCGGGTGGAGAGCTGGCCGGTCATGCCCGCAAGCCGCGACTGGGCATGGTCGTCCCAGGGTTCAAAGAAGTCTTTGAAGCGGTAGTACTGCACATCGTGGCGGCTGTCGGAAGCGAAGCCGTGCACCGCGAAGCGGTCGCCGATGCCGTTGATCGCCCAGGCGAGCAGGGTGGTCGCCTCCTTGGTCAGCTGCAGCACCGTCTTTTCGGTGCCGCGCACGTAGTCGTTGGTGGACTGCGACAGATCCATCAGCACCATCACGGCCACGTCGCGTACCTTTTGGATGCGACGCAGGTGGACGCGCTCGTCCGGGGTGAGGCCCATACGATAATCCACCATTGAGCGTACGGCGGCGTCGAGGTCCAGATCGTCCCCTTCCACCTGCTTGCGCTCGATCACAAGGCCTCTTGGCTGGAGCATGTCGATGATGTGGCGCAGGCGGGCGGCGACACCCTTGTGCTCGCGCAGGATGCGGTCGATTTCGTTGCGGTCACCACGCGGCAGACGGCGTTCATACACGCTCACCCAATCTGGACGGTGAACCTGCACCTGATAGTCCCACTCGTGGTAGTGGAACGGGCCGAGCACGGGCTCCTTGCCTTCCATCTGGTTGTAGCTGATGCCGTTGTCCTCGTACGGGTACAGCTCGGTGGAGAGGACGAGGATTTCGCCGTTCGCATCCATCTCGCCGGTCATCTCCGAGTCGACGGCATCGACGAACTCCATCACGTTGACGTGGCGGCGTTTGACGCGTTGGCTGGCCGGGGTGTAGTCCTTGCCTTCGCCTTCCCAGTTAAGCTCGGCGAATTCCCAGATGAAGCGGTTGTCGTCGCGGTAGAGCACCGGCAGGCCCGCCAGGGTGGCGGACGAGATGCGCGCCGGAATCCGCTGGTTGACCTGGCCGCAATAGGTGACACCGAGCTCCCAGGCGAGCTGGTTATCCTGCGGGCGCTTGGCCATTTCTTCGTGGAAGCGGGCGATCCACTGCCTTCTGAGCTCGTTGCCCGGATCGTAGTCTGGGTCGAGCAGGCCACGTGAGAGGCAGAGCAGGTCATGGATGAGTTCATCCATGTGTGGTGGGCCGCTGTTCGGGTCCAGCTTCGGGTGGAGGGACAGCCAGAGCTGACGCAGACCGGGGAACTGCCGGATGGCGAGTTCCTCAATCCGTGCGTCCTCGAACACCGAGACCACCAGGCGCTGGATTGGGTTGAGGCCGTCGGCCTGGATGGCGGCGGTAGTGTAGTACATGTGCGCGGCGGCATGCGCGGCGGCAGCACGGTAGACCTCCATGCCGGCGATGCCGTCATGATCATCGTAGGCATCGGGCACGAAGATGGCGCCCTTCTCGATGTAGGGTTTGTAGCCTTCCTTCGACTCATAGTCGCCGGAGGTCGGGCGCAAGTAGAACTCGCGGTTCCAGAAGGCACGCAGATACATTTGTAGTTTGCGCTGCACGTCGATGAACAGGGTGCCGCGCCGCTCGCGCTGTAGCACGCTCATCGCGTCCAGGGATTCGAGCGAGAAGTAGGCGATCTGGCCTTTAAAGTCGCGCTTATAGGTCTCCGCGCCGTACATCGCCCAGCGACGTAGGCCACCGAGGGTGAGCTTGCTGAGTAGCTCATCGATGTGGTCGAGCATGGGGCGCAGACCGCGCGGGGCCAGCGCCACCATGCGCTCGATCAGGCTCAGGTAGCCCTTGTAGAGGGCGATGTCGCCAAGGCGTCGGGCCGCAGTCGGTAGGCTAGCAAACAGCAGGGCGAGCACGGCGCCGGAGGTCTGCGAGGATAGCTTGAGTGCGGTGTAGACCGATTCGCCAACGGCGTCCTCGCCGATCTCGCGCACCACCTCGGGCATCTCCTCGAGGAAGGAGATGATCACATCGTCACCTTTGCCCATGTTGCACAGGGCGGTCACGCCATCCAGGTAGGTCTTCAAACCTTGGGGCGACATCACACGCTGCGCTTCCGCGTAGCTTCCTTCCAGCGCATCGCGCAGGACGTGCGATTTTTGCGCGCAGGGCAAGCCCGCGACGAATTCGTTGAGGTCGATGGACATGGTCACATCCTCCGGCAGGGGCTCCCTCCCCCTCGCAGGGAGGCCAGGGGAGAGGGGGTAAGCCGTGACACCCCTGTCACGTTCAAACTCCGCATCATTCTCTCCCCAGCCCTCTCCCGCGAGGGGAGAGGGAGTGATGAACCTCAGTTGAAAAAGGTGTGGATGGTCGCCTCCAGCGTATCCCGGATGTCGGGATCGTCGGTGATCGGGCTGACCATCGCCATGCGGCAGGCGGTGCGAGGCTCGATGCCTTTGGCGATCATCTTGCCGGCGTACACGCACAGGCGGGTGGAGATGCCTTCGTCCAGGCCATGGCCTTTCAGGTTGCGCGCGCGCTGGGCGATCTGCACCAGCTTCTCGGCCGTTGCCGCATCCACGCCGGCCTCTTTAGCGATGACTTTGGCCTCCACTTCAGGCTGCGGGTAGTCGAAGTCCAGGCCGGCGAAGCGCTGCTTGGTGGACTGCTTCAGATCCTTCATCAGGTTCTGGTAGCCGGGGTTGTAGGAGATGACCAACTGGAAGTCGGGATGCGCCTCGATCAGCTCGCCCTTCTTGTCCAGCGGCAGGGTGCGGCGGTGGTCGGTCAGCGGGTGGATGACCACGGTGGTGTCCTGGCGGGCCTCGACGATCTCGTCCAGGTAGCAGATGGCCCCCAGACGCGCAGCGATGGTCAGGGGGCCGTCCTGCCAGCGGGTACCGTCCTTGTCGAGCAGCCAGCGGCCGACCAGGTCGGCGGCGGTCATGTCCTCATTACAGGCCACGGTGATCAGTGGCTTGCCCAGGCGGAAGGCCATGTACTCCACAAAACGCGACTTACCGCAACCAGTTGGGCCCTTGAGCATCACCGGCAGGCGGTTTGCGTAGGCGGCCTCGTAGAGCGCGATCTCGTCAGCCTGCGGCTCGTAGTACGGCTCTTGGGTCACGCGGTATTGGGCGAGCGGATCAAGCATGGTTGTCTCCTCCTGCAAAGGATACTTAAAGTGGCATTCACATCACCGGCTGCGACGGTGGACACTTGGCGATGCGATGTCGATTACGGTCGTCCGCAGTCGGCATCACACCGGAAAAAAAGCCCCGGCCAGAGACTGCCCGGGGCTTCCCACTCAACCCTCCTGATCGAGGGCCTCACACCAAGAGGCAGTCTTACTTGGTGTTGCCGCGGTAGATCACCATGGACGCGCCTTGGGTCTGCCTGAAGTTGTCATAGCCGATCAAACGGACATGATTGCCCGGGTTGGCTTCATGGCAGGCCTTAGCCTCGGCCAGAATGCGGTCGACGTCGGTCTCGCCGAACATCGGCAGCTTCCACATGTACCAGTAGTTGGCCATGGCGTATTCGGGCTCGGTGTGCTCGATCGCCGGGTTCCAACCTTTGGAGACGATGTACTCAACCTGCTTGCGGATGTCCGCATCGCTCATGGCCGGCAGATAGGAGAAGGTCCCGAACTTGCGGCTGGCCGGATCAGACAGACGGCTCTTGTAATCTTGAACTTGGCTCATTTGGTCACCTCAGTGTTCAGGTTCATGAGGGCGGAACATACGTCCGCCCGAGCTATTACTTGTGGGCTACGTCCAGTTTGTCGACGGTATCGAACTCGAAGCGGATCTCTTTCCAGGTTTCGAGGGCAATGGCCAGTTCCGGAGAGTGTTTGGCGGCTTCGCGCAAAACGTCGCCGCCGTCTTTCTCCAGCTGCACGCCTTCGTTGCGCGCCTTAATGCAGGCCTCCAGAGCGACGCGGTTAGCGCATGCACCGGCCGCGTTACCCCACGGGTGGCCCAGGGTGCCGCCGCCGAACTGCAGTACGGAGTCGTCACCGAAGATGGTGACCAGCGCCGGCATGTGCCAGACGTGGATGCCGCCGGAGGCGACCGGGAACATGCCCGCCATGTAGGCGAAATCTTGATCGAAGAAGATGCCGCGCGAGCGGTCTTCTTTCACATACTCCTCGCGCATGATGTCGATCCAGCCCAGGGTCGCGGTGCGGTCACCCTCGAGCTTGCCGACCACGGTGCCGGAGTGCAGGTGGTCGCCCCCCATCAGGCGCATGACCTTGGCCAGCACACGGAAGTGGATGCCGTGGTGCGGGTTGCGATCGATCACGGCGTGCATGGCGCGGTGAACGTGCAGCAGCAGGCCGTTCTGCTTACACCACTTGGACAGGGCGGTGGTCGCGCCGAAGCCCATGGTGATGTAGTCGATCATGATGATCGGGGTGCCAAGGGACTTGGCGTACTCGGCACGACGGAACATCTCCTCCGAGGTCGGTGCGGTGACGTTCATGTAGTGCCCCTTGCGCTCGCCGGTCTCGGCCTGGGCCTTCTCGATGGCTTCCTGGCAGAAGTCGAAACGCTGCTTCCAGTGCATGAACGGCTGGCTGTTGACGTTCTCGTCGTCCTTGGTGAAGTCCAGACCGCCACGCAGGGCCTCATAAACGGCGCGACCATAGTTCTTGCCCGACAGGCCCAGCTTCGGCTTGATGGTGCAGCCGAGCAGCGGACGACCGTACTTGTTCAGGATGTCGCGCTCGACCTGAATGCCGTGTGGGGGACCGTCACAGGTGGTCAGGTAGGCGACCGGGAAGCGTACGTCTTCCAGGCGGATGGCGCGCAGG
Source organism: Gammaproteobacteria bacterium (assembly GCA_029335925.2). Taxonomy (GTDB): domain Bacteria; phylum Pseudomonadota; class Gammaproteobacteria; order Halothiobacillales; family Halothiobacillaceae; genus Thiofaba. The sequence continues at coordinate 1,691 of JARJMX020000163.1, read as the reverse complement.
GCCTTGAAGCCGAACACGTTACCCACCAGCGAGGTGAACACATTGACGACGGAACCCGGCTCGAACAGATCGATCGGATAGGCGACGAAGGCATAGAACTCGGTGTCGGAACCTGGGACGTCCTCGATCTTATAGGCGCGGCCCTTGTAGTAGTCGAGGTCGGTCAAAAGGTCGGTCCACACCGTGGTCCAGGTGCCGGTCGAGGACTCGGCAGCAACGGCTGCAGCCACCTCTTCGCGGTCGATACCCGGCTGCGGGGTAACCTTGAAGCACGCGATCACGTCGGTGTCTTTCGGGGTGTAGTTCGGTTCCCAGTACGTGGCGCGGTATTCTTTTACGCCAGCCTGATACGTCTTCGCCATGAACAATCCTCCTGTCGGATGGAAGGCATACGGATACTTGGTGGGGCCTGCCGCAGACTTCGATGCAACATCAAAGCCGCAGAGTACCTCGTTCTAGCACATGACCTTGAGGGTGGCGTGCTGGAACTGAAGTGCATCTTCCGCCATGATGATTGATCAGAGAACTCAATAATTTTGATCGAACCTATAAGATTAGGCTTATGCTGAATGCATGAAGAATCTCACCTTCCGTCAGCTCAAGGTTTTCGAGACTGTGGCCCGGCATCTTAACTACACCAAGGCTGCGCAGGAGCTGCACCTCACTCAGCCCGCCGTGTCCATGCAGGTCAAGCAGCTGGAGGATGTGGTGGGCTTGCCCTTGTTCGAGCAGATGGGGCGCAAGACCTTCCTGACCGAGGCCGGGCACGAGCTGTACCGCTACAGCCGGGCTATTTCGGCCATGTTCGCCGAGATGGACGATGTGTTCGGCGCCCTCAAGGGTATGGAGCGCGGGGTGCTATCGGTTTCGGTGGCGACCACGGCCGGCTACTTCGCCGCCCGCCTGCTGGCCGAGGTCGCGCGCACTTATCCTGGCCTCCAGATCAGCCTGGACGTAACCAACCGCGAGACCCTGCTGGGCCAGCTGGAGCGCAACGAGTGTGACCTGGTGATCATGGGCCGTCCGCCCGCGGAGATGGAGCTGGAGGCCGAGCCCTTCATGGATAACCCGCTGGTGGTGCTGGCGCCGGCCAACCACCGGCTGGCGGGACGGACGGCCATCCCCCTGGCGGAGGTAGCGAAGGAGAATTTCGTGGTGCGCGAGGAGGGCTCGGGTACGCGCAGCGCGATCGAGCGCTTCTTTGCCGCGCATAAGGTGCAGCCGACCACGGTGATGGAGCTGGGCAGCAACGAGGCGATCAAGCAGGCGGTGATCGCAGGTTTGGGGCTTGGGATCGCCTCTATACATACCCTGGAGTTGGAGCTTGAGACGGGCCGGTTGGTGGTGCTGGATGTCGAGGGCTTCCCCATCGTGCGCCACTGGTATGTGGTGCATCGCCAAGGCAAGCGTCTCTCGCCGGCCGCCCAAGCCTTCCGCGCCTATGTGTTGCAGGAGGGGGCCAAGCTCGCTCCTGCCGGCCTCTTTTTGTCAAAGCGATAAACAGCTCCGACAGCCGTTCGACATGGTCGGTGTCATGGCAGTCGAAGATGTCGGAGACGTACTCATCCGCCTTCGGATCGAGACCGATGCAGTAGGTAAAGATACCGTTGTGCTTGAGTTCGTTCACCGCTTGGCAGGCGTCCTCAATCAGGATGCGCTCATCTGTGACGTCGATGTCGGCCGACTGGCCG
>JARJMX020000114.1 GCA_029335925.2 Gammaproteobacteria bacterium | reverse complement strand
TGGCCATGCGTGGGGTATTCCAGCAACTTTTGCCTGTGCTGGCGCCTGGCATGATTCTGACCGACGTGGGCAGCGTCAAAATGAGCGTGATCGAGGATGCGCGCACGGTACTCGGTCAGAAGAGCCGCCAGTTCGTGCCGGGGCATCCGATTGCCGGTACCGAGAAGAGCGGCCCCGAGGCGGCCTTCGCCGAGCTGTTCGAAGGGCGGCGGGTCATCCTCACGCCGCTGTCTGACAACGATGCCGCCGACGTGCAGCGCATCACCGAGATGTGGCGGATCGTCGGTGCACAGGTGGAGACGATGACCGCCTTGCACCATGACCACGTGCTGGCGGCCACCAGCCATCTGCCCCACCTCTTGGCCTTTGCCCTGGTTGAGAGTCTGGCGCGCATGGAGGAGCGGCAGGAGGTGTTCCGCTACGCTGCCGGGGGCTTCCGCGACTTCACCCGCATCGCCGCCTCCGACCCCACCATGTGGCGCGACATCGCCCTGGCCAATGCGGCCGAGATCAAGGGCATGCTCCGGCGCTATCAGAAAGACCTTGAGCACCTCTACCAACTGCTCGATGCCGGGGATGGCGAAGCCCTGCATGCCCTGTTTAGCTGTGCCAAGCAGGCGCGTGAGGGCATCAAGTTCTGAATTCCTCGCGCGGCTTATGATAGCAGCGCATCACCGTTCCAGATTCAGCGATGATTCAAAGGCAAGTCCATGTTGCGTTACATTGTCCAACCCGGCGGCAAGCTCACCGGCCGCCTGCGCGTCCCGGGGGATAAGTCCATTTCCCACCGCTCGATCATGCTCGGCGCTCTCGCCGAGGGCGTGACTGAGGTCTTCGGCTTCCTTGAGGGTGAGGACAGCCTCAACACCCTGCGCTGCTTTAGGCGCATGGGGGTGAACATTGAGGGGCCGGAAACCCTCGGTGCCGGGCGAGTGCGCATCCATGGCGTGGGCTTGCATGGCCTGAAAAGGCCGGATGGCCCGTTGTGGCTCGGTAATTCCGGTACCTCCATGCGCCTGATGGCGGGCATTATCGCCGGCCAGGATTTCGATGCGGTGATGGAGGGGGATGCCTCGCTCTCCCGCCGACCGATGCGCCGGGTCACCGAACCGCTGGGGCTGATGGGCGCGCGCATCGACACCGCCGAGGGTGGGCGGCCGCCGCTCACCGTTTACGGTGGCTCCAAACTCAAAGGCATCCACTACGTCATGCCGATGGCGAGTGCCCAGGTCAAATCCTGTCTCCTTCTCGCTGGGCTGTATGCCGAGGGCGAGACCTGTGTGACCGAGCCCGCGCCCACTCGCGATCACACTGAACGCATGTTGCAAGGCTTCGGTTACGAGGTGCGCCGTATCCCGGGCGAGGGCGGTTCAAGCACCGTCTGCGTCACCGGTGGTGGCAAGCTTACTGCTACCAGCATCGATGTGCCCTCCGACATCTCCTCAGCGGCCTTCTTCTTGGTGGCCGCCAGCATCGCCGAGGGCTCGGACCTTGTGCTCGAGCATGTGGGCATAAATCCGACCCGCACCGGGGTGATCGACATCCTGCGGATGATGGGTGGGAACATCGAGGTGCTGAACGAGCGCGTGGTGGGCGGTGAGCCAGTAGCCGACCTGCGGGTGAAAAGCGCCAAGCTCAAGGGTATCCGCATTCCGGAAGCGCTGGTGCCGCTCGCGATCGACGAGTTCCCCATTCTGTTCGTCGCTGCTGCCTGCGCTGAGGGTGAAACAGTGCTGACCGGCGCGGAAGAGCTTAGAGTCAAGGAGTCCGACCGCATCCAGGTCATGGCGGATGGTCTGACCACCCTTGGCATCGATGCCCGCCCCACGCCGGATGGCATGGTCATCCGCGGCGGGCAGCTCGGCAGCGGCACGGTCCTGAGCCACGATGACCACCGCATTGCCATGTCCTTCGCCATGGCCGCGCTGTGCGCCGGGGGCGAGATCCGCATCGAGGGGTGTGACAACGTCAACACCTCCTTCCCCGGCTTCGTTGAGCTGGCGCAGGGTGTGGGTCTGGGCATTACCACCGAGGTGGTGGGCGCATGAGCCGCGTGCCTGTGCTGACCATCGACGGTCCGAGTGGCTCCGGCAAGGGTACCATCGCCCGCCTGTTGGCGAAGCAACTCGGCTGGCACATGCTCGACTCGGGGGCCTTGTACCGCCTGACCGCGCTGGCCGCCCAGCGCCGCGGCATCGACCTGGGCGACGCCGAGGCCGTGGCCCGTGTGGCCGCCGAACTGGACGTGCGCTTCGAGGGAGATGAGGAGACCCGCGTCATTCTTGAGGGGGATGACGTTACCCTGCAGATCCGCAGCGAGGAGGCCGGTGCCGCCGCCTCAAAGGTGGCCGTGCACCCCGCGGTGCGGGAGGCCCTGCTCGACCGGCAGCGCCGCTTTGCCCAGCCACCGGGACTGGTGGCGGACGGGCGGGACATGGGCACGGTGGTATTCCCGGACGCCCTCGTCAAGATCTACCTTGATGCCAGCGCCGAAGTGCGCGGCGAGCGGCGCTATAAGCAGTTGAAAGACAAGGGTCTTGATGCTAACCTAAGCCAAATTATCGAGGACATCCGTCAGCGCGATGCACGCGACATGCAGCGTCCTGTGGCGCCGCTCAAGCCTGCTGAAGACGCCTATGTG
>JARJMX020000105.1 GCA_029335925.2 Gammaproteobacteria bacterium | reverse complement strand
CGATCTGCTCGGCAGCGAGCCAGAGCGGAAACCTCCCCGCATAGGGCTCGATCAGGATGCCCCCAAAGCGCTCCAAGCGGCCGAGGATGGCCCGGTGGATCATAACCGGGGTTTTTTTGCTGCCGTCCTCGGCGACGTATTCGGCGCCGAGGCGGCCGGGCATGGAGAAGTCGACCTGGATGGTACCGCACTGCCAGTGGCGACCGATGCAATCCTTCAGTGTGAACTCGATCTTCGGGCCATAGAAGGCGCCCTCGCCGGGCTGCAGGCGGTAGTCCAGGCCCTTGGCCTCGAGCGCCTTGGCCAGGGCGTCTTCGGCCTTATCCCACAGCTCATCCGCGCCCACGCGCTGCTCCGGACGGGTGGAGAGGGCCATGGTGATGTCGGTGAAGCCGAACGTTCTGTAGACGTCGAAGGTCTGCTCGATCAGCGAGGCGACCTCGGCCTGCAGCTGGCTCTCGGTGCAGAACACATGCGCATCATCCTGGGTGAAGCGACGCGCGCGCATCAGCCCGTGCAGGGTGCCGGACGGCTCGTTGCGGTGCACGGTGCCGAATTCCGCGATGCGGAAGGGCAGATCGCGGTAACTCTTCAGGCCCTGGTTGTACACCTGCACATGGCCCGGGCAGTTCATCGGCTTGATCGCGTAGTCGCGCCCCTCGGTGTGGGTGGCGAAGATCATATGGCCGAACTTGTCCCAGTGGCCGGATTTCTCCCACAACGAGCGGTCAAGCACCTGCGGGGTATTGACCTCAAGGTAGTCATACTTGGCCAGGTGATTGCGCATGAAGCCCTCCACCTGGCGGAACAGACGCCAGCCCTTATCGTGCCAGAACACCATGCCCGGCGCCTCTTCCTGGAAGTGGAACAGGTCGAGCTGCTTGCCGATGCGGCGATGGTCGCGCTTCTCGGCCTCTTCCATGCGGTGCAGGTACTCATCCAGCTCCTTCTTGCTGGCGAAGGCGACACCATAGATGCGCGAGAGCATGGCGTTCTTGGAGTCGCCCCGCCAGTAGGCGCCGGCCACCTTGGTCAGTTTGAAGGCACCCAGATGACCGGTGGAGGGGACGTGTGGGCCGCGGCACAGGTCAGTAAAGTCACCCTGGGTGTAGAGCGAGAGCTCCTCGTTGGAAGGGATCGACTCGATGATCTCCACCTTGTAGTGCTCGCCGAGGCTCTTGAAATAGGCCAAGGCCTCGTCACGGCTCATCACCTGGCGAGACAGAGGCTGGTCGGCCTTCGCCAGTTCATGCATGCGAGCCTCGATCTTCTCGAGATCGTCGGTGGTAAAGGGCGGCTCGATGGCGAAGTCGTAGTAGAAGCCGTTCTCGATCACCGGGCCGATGGTCACCTGCGCCCGGGGGTAGAGCTGCTTGACCGCCTGCGCCAGCAGGTGGGCGGTGGAGTGACGGATGATCTCCACGCCTTCTGCGTCCTTGGGGGTGAGAAAGCGCACGGTGGCGTCATGGCTGATGACGCGGCTCATGTCCATCAGACGGCCATCCACCTCAGCCGCCACGCAGGCCTTGGCCAGGCGCGGGCCGATGTTGGTCGCAATCTCGAAAAGGCTGACGGGATGGTCAAAGTGGCGCTGGGAACCATCGGGAAGGGTGATGTTCGGCATGTCGAGTTCCTCGGTTCAGTGGCGACCCCTACCACGGGCCGCGTAATACACAAAGGAGTCCTGCACGGCAAGGCTTGCCGCGCAAACGAAAAGGGCGCAGCCTTGGCTGCGCCCGGAATTGGTAGGCGCGATTGGAATCGAACCAACGACCCCCACCATGTCAAGGTGGTGCTCTAACCAGCTGAGCTACGCGCCTGAAACCGAAACCCGGCAAGGCCGGGTCATCGGATTATTGGGGAAACCGTAAATTTTTGGTGCCTAGGAGAGGACTCGAACCTCCACGGTTTTACCCGCTAGTACCTGAAACTAGTGCGTCTACCAATTCCGCCACCTAGGCAATCAGTGGGTGAGCATTCTAGAGGTTTCAGGCGGGGTGTCAAGGGGTTCGGAAAACGGTGATCTATTTTTTTGTGGCCGGTATAGTGGATCGCGTTGTCAAGATCCAAGCAAGGCTAAGGTATGGACATCGTCTTCATCTCTGATCTGCGCATCGAAACCATTATCGGCATCTACGATTGGGAGCGGGTGACGCCGCAGAGCGTGCGCCTGGACGTGGAGATGGCTTGGGACAATCGCGCTCCGGCTGAGCATGACGACATCACCCGCGCCCTGGACTATAAGCAAGTCGCCAAGCGCCTGATCCAGTTCGTCGGTGAGAGTCGCTTTCTGCTGGTCGAGACCTTGGCCGAGCAGGTCGCCGCAATCGTGCGGGACGAATTCGGCAGCCCATGGGTTCGCGTGCGGGTGACCAAGCCGGGGGCAGTGAAGGGCGCGGCCGGGGTGGGCGTGCAGATTGAGCGGGGTAGCCGCCCGTGAGGTGCGAGACTCCACGTGCGCGGCGAAACGAGGGGTTGCCTGCCCTCCCGCCTGAGGTGCTGGCGCACGGCGAGCGAGTGCTTGACCACCTGTGCCGGTGCATCGAGGCGGCGGGCGGCGCGCTGGATTTCGCCGACTTCATGCGCGAGGCGCTGTATGCCCCGGGGCTCGGCTACTACGCCGCCGGGTTACCCAAGTTCGGCGCGGCGGGGGACTTCGTCACCGCCCCCGAGGTCTCGCCCCTGTTTGGGCGAGCGCTGGCGCGGCAGGTGGCCGAGATGCTGGAGCGGCTTGGTAGGGGTGATCTGCTGGAGTTCGGCGCCGGGTCCGGAAGGCTTGCGGTCGAGCTTCTGCTCGAGCTGGAGCGGCTTGGTCGCCTTCCTGAGCGCTATCTAATCCTCGATCTTTCCGCCAGCCTGCGCACGGTGCAGCGCGAGCGCTTGGGGGCGGAGGCCCCGCACCTGCTCGAACGGGTGGCGTGGATCGAGGCCTGGCCTAAGGACTTCGTCGGCGTCATTGTTGGCAACGAGGTGCTCGATGCCCTCCCCGTGCGCATCCTCGAGATCGGCGAGGAGGGGCCGGTGCGCCTGGCCGTGACGCTGGAGGAGGGCAGGCTGGTCTGGACCCGCGTGCCCACGTCCGATTCGGACCGTGCCGTGCTGGCGGAGATCGAGACCAGCCGCGGCGAGGCGTTCCCTCCCGGCTACCGGGTCGAGTTCCATCCGGAGCTGCCGGGCTGGATCGTGGGTCTCGCCCACGCCCTGCGGCAGGGGGCGGCTTTCCTATTCGATTACGGCGGCAGTGCGCGCGAGCTGTACGCGCCGGAGCGCTGGATGGGCACCCTGCGCTGCCACCTGCGCCACCACGCGCATGACGATCCACTGCTCCATCCGGG
>JARJMX020000056.1 GCA_029335925.2 Gammaproteobacteria bacterium | reverse complement strand
GAGGTGAGCGCCTTTGGCGCAGTGGCCGCCACCCTCAACAATCTCGGGCCCGGACTGGGTGCGGTGGCGAGCAATTTTGCCTCCGTCCCGGATGCGGCCAAGTGGGTGGGGTGCGTGGCGATGATCCTGGGGCGTCTTGAGGTCTTTACCCTGCTCGTTCTGTTTACACCTGTGTTCTGGCGCCGATGAGCACGCGGGTCGATCTCTGGAACAGCCGCTATGTGGATGCCGAATGCGGTGCCGCGGCCTGGGTGCTGCATGAGCATGCCCACCTGCTGCCTGCAAAGGGGGATGCCTTGGACCTCGCCTGCGGCCTAGGGGCGAACGCTCTGCGGCTAGCTAAACATGGCCTGCGGGTTTGGGCCTGGGACTTCTCTTCGGTGGCGATTGAGCGCCTCGGGGCGGAGGCAGGGCGACGGGGGCTGGCCGTGCACGGCGAGGTGCGCGATGTCGTGGCCGCGCCACCCGCGCCCGCGTCCTTCGATGTGATTGTCGTCAGCCATTTCCTTGAGCGCGGCCTATTCCCGCAGCTGATTGACGCCCTGCGCCCGGGCGGCCTGCTGTTTTATCAGACCTTCACCACCGAGCGCCCAGAGGGGAGCTCGACTCCCTCCAATCCCGCCTTCCTGCTTAAGCCTGGCGAACTGCTCGAACTCTGCCGGCCGCTACGCCTGCTGGTCTATCGCGAGGATAGCCTGTTCGGCGATCTGAGGCAGGGCCTCCGGGCCGTGGCCGCGCTGGTGGGGGCCAAGGCATGAGCCTACCCGCCCCGATTAAAGATCCCGCCTTGTGGCATCCGCGTTATTGGGGGATGTGGTTGGGCATCTTGGTGCTGTGGATCATCGCCTGGCTCCCGGTGGGCCTGCGCATGCGGCTTGGTGCCTGGCTCGGGCGGCAGATGATGCGCCGCAATGCCAAGCGGCGCCGGATTGTCGACATCAATCTGGGGCTCACTTTTCCCGAGCTGGACGAGGCCGGGCGCACACGGCTTGCGCGGCAATCCTTTGAGCGCGCGGGGCAGGCCCTGCTCGACCTCGGCTACCTGTGGCTGCGCAGCCGCAAAGCCTTGGCCAAGCGCTGGTGGGTGCACGGGCAGGAGCACCTCGACGCCGCACTGGCCTCGGGACGAGCACCGTTGGTCGTCACCGGGCATGTGGTGGGGCTGGACATGGGCGCGGCCTATCTGTCGCAGGCCTGCGGCGGTGGGGCGGGCCCTTACAACCCCACAGGCAACCCTTTCCTCGATGCCTGGATGGCACATGGCCGCACCCGCTTTGGCGCCCGGCTGATGGCCCGTCAGGAGGGGCTGCGCCCGCTGGTGAAGGCGCTCAAAGCCGGTACCCTGGTGTACTACATCCCAGACGAGGACCTCGGTCCTAAGCACGCGGTGTTTGCGCCGTTTTTTGGCGTGTCCAAGGCGACCGTCCCCATGCTCGGTCGCCTAGCGAAGCTTGGTGATGCCGTGGTCCTCCCCTACATCACCCGCCTCGATCCGCAGACCGGTTTGTACCACATCCACATCCACCCGCCGTTGGAGGATTTCCCCAGCGAGGATGTGATGGCGGATACCGCACATATGAACGCCGTGCTCGAGTCGATGATCCGCGAGGATCCTGCGCAGTATATGTGGAGCTTCAAGCTGTTCAAGACGCGGCCGGAAGGCCAGCCCTATTTGTATTAGACTGCCACGGGTGAGCAAGATCCCCCAAAGACCATGCTTGCTAAGTCTGAGAGGCACGACGGATTCGATTGGTTTTAAGGCTCGGCCATAGCAGGAGGCCAAGGGGACGATGTTCCATGAAGCATATGCCGTACGCGCTGTTGCTGGGGATGGTCCGGATGCTGCCCCTGGGGTGATCGAGGTGAGCGAAACTCTGCCCTCGGGATTGGAGGGTGAGTGCGTATTATTGCCCCGCGCGAACTGATGCGCCTTCCCTGCTGGTCCTGTACGACTTCCTGGTGATCGGCGGCCTTCTGAACGTGTAGACCTTAGTGAGCGAATTCTAAGGGATACGCCATGCCCGCCCTCACTCCGCGAGGCACGCCAGGGGGTACACGCTCGTGCTCGAAATCGTCAAGCTCGATCACAGCCTGGTCGAGCTGCAGCCAAGACGCGGCCTTGCGGGGCATGATGGTGCATGTCGTCGAAATATTGCATGGCAGCGGTTTGGCCGTGGTGCGAGTCCCAGCGTCAGGCCAGAGAGGTTGGGGATGAGTTACTTGAAGGCTAGGCTTTGGCCCGAACGACCAGGATGATGGAGAGGGGAGCGGATCAATTAAAGATGGTCGGAGTGACAGGATTCGAACCTACGACCCCTACGTCCCGAACGTAGTGCTCTACCAGACTGAGCTACACTCCGACTAATGATCCCGGGCTGCAGCGAAACGAGCGATGCTCTTAAGTGCTTCCCGCTGCGGCGACGGGGGAAGGATGGCAAGAGCAGCAATGGCTTGCTCAGCCTCATTCATCGCAAGGCGCACAGTATAGGCAAGCGAGTCCGCCTTTGCAATAGCCTCGCGCACCACCGGCAGGCTGTCCACCCCGCCTTGTTCGATCGCCTGGCGGATCACTGCGGCCTGTTCGGGGTCGGCATGGCGCAAGGCATGGATCAGGGGGAGGGTGGGCTTACCCTCGGCCAGGTCATCGCCGACGTTCTTGCCGAGCTTCTTCGGGTCGGCTTCGTAGTCCAGCGCATCGTCCATCAGCTGGAAGGCGTTGCCCAGGTGCAGGCCGTAGGTGGCAAGGGCTGCCTCAATCTCGGGCGCCGCCTTGGCCAGCACCGCACCCAGACGCGCTGCGGCCTCGAACAGCTGCGCGGTCTTGCAGCGGATGACCTCCATGTAGCGCGCCTCGGTCGTGTCCGGGTCATGGCAGTTCATCAGCTGCATGACCTCGCCCTCGGCGATGATGTTGGTGGCGTCGGCCAGGATCTCCATCACCCGCATGCTGCCTACGCTCACCATCAGCTGGAAGGCGCGCGAATAGAGGAAGTCGCCGACCAGCACGCTCGCCGCATTGCCGAACAGGGCATTGGCGGTTTTGCGGCCGCGGCGCATGCCGGATTCGTCCACCACATCATCGTGCAGGAGGGTGGAGGTATGAATGAACTCGATCACCGCCGCGAGGGTGTAGTGATGCTCGCCGGTATAGCCTGCCGCGCGTGCGGCCAGAAGATGGAGCAAAGGACGCAGGCGCTTACCGCCGCCATGGATGATATAGGTGGCGATCTGCCTGATCAAAGCAACATCCGAATGCAGACTGCGTTCGATCAGCTGATTAACGCGGGCCATGTCGTCCGCCGTGATGTTACGCACCTGCTCAAGATTCATGGGAAGTCGCTTTGGGCTCGGAGTGGGCTTAAGATTGCTCGCGATGCTAGGCAGGCCGCAGGCGGGGTGTCAAGGCAGGCGGGCTTTTGTTTGACGCGGCTACGCCAAGCGCTTACAATGCGCGCCCTTTATAGGGCTTTATTCATTTTTTGGAGCACACCATCATGTACGCAGTGATCGTGACTGGCGGTAAGCAGTACCGTGTCGAGCAGGGTGAGCGCCTGCGCGTCGAACTGCTCAACGCCGATGTGGGCTCGACCGTCGAGCTCGATCAGGTGCTGCTGGTGGCTGACGGCACCCAGTTCAAGGTCGGTTCCCCGCTGGTCAAAGGCGCCAAGGTATCTGCCGAGGTGCTGGGCCATGGCCGCCACAAGAAGGTCGAAATTCTGAAGTTCCGTCGTCGCAAGCACCACATGAAGCGCATGGGGCACCGTCAGTATTTCACCGAACTGAAAATTACCGGTATTTCTGCATAATCGAGGTCAGGGGCCATGGCACACAAAAAAGCCGCGGGCAGTTCCCGCAACGGTCGCGATTCTGAATCCAAGCGTCTGGGTGTGAAGCTCTATGGCGGCCAGATGGCCGTTGCGGGCAACATCATCGTCCGTCAACGCGGTACCCAGTTCCATCCGGGCGCCAACGTCGGCTGTGGCAAGGACTACACCCTATTCGCCAAGGTCGATGGCCAAGTCAAATTCGAGGTCAAGGGCCCGAAAAACCGCCGCTCTGTGAGTGTGATCCCCGTCTGATCCGCGGCACGCTTACGACGCGCGACCACGCCCCGCCTCGACGGGGCTTTTTGTTGGTACATCCTTATGAAGTTCGTTGATGAAGCAGTCATCCACGTCAAGGCCGGCAACGGCGGCAACGGTGTGGTCAGTTTCCGCCGGGAAAAATTCATCCCCATGGGGGGACCGGACGGCGGCGATGGCGGCGATGGCGGCAGTGTGTATGTGGTCGGCCATCCCGATCTCAACACCCTGGCGGACTTTCGTTACCAGCGCCGTTTCGAGGCCAAGCATGGGCAGAACGGCATGGGTCGCAACATGACCGGAGCCAAGGGCGAGGATTTGGAAATTCCGGTCCCGGTGGGCACCATGGTCTATGACGCGGATACCGGGGAGCTGATCGGCGACGTGGTCGAGGCCGGTCAGCGCGTGCTGGTCGCGCGTGGAGGCTTCCACGGTCTGGGCAACACCCGCTTCAAAAGCTCCACCAACCGCGCCCCGCGCCAGTGTACGCACGGCTCGGAAGGCGAAGAGCGTAAGCTAAGATTAGAGCTCAAAGTGCTGGCTGATGTCGGCCTTCTGGGTCTGCCCAATGCTGGCAAGTCCACCTTGATCCGCGCCATCTCTGCCGCGCGCCCCAAGGTCGCGGACTACCCCTTCACTACCCTCTACCCCAACCTTGGTGTGGTGCGGGTGGAGGCGCACCGTAGCTTCGTCGTCGCCGACATCCCGGGCCTGATCGAGGGCGCGGCGGAGGGTGCGGGGCTCGGCATCCAGTTCCTCAAGCACCTCTCGCGCACAGGTCTCCTCCTGCACGTGCTGGATGTGGCCCCGCTCGATCCCGAGGCCGATCCGGTGCATGACGCCCAGGTCATCCTGACCGAGGTGGGAAAATTCAGCAGCGAACTGTTGCAGCGGCCACGCTGGCTGGTGCTCAACAAGCTCGACCTGGTGCCCGAGGCGGAGCGCAAGGCGCGCTGCCAGGCCATCATCGACGGGCTGGGCTGGACCGGCCCGGTGTTCCGCATCAGCGCCATCTCGGGGGAGGGGACGCGTGAGCTGGTGTTGGCCATCATGGACTTCCTCGAGCAGTCGCGTAAGGTGCATACAGCCCAGGCCGATGCAGGAGGAGGCGTATGACCCACCCGGCGATGAACGTCACCCGCGCCCAGCTTAGCCAGACCCGCCGCTGGGTGGTGAAGATCGGCAGTGCCATGGTCACCCGCGGTGGTCAGGGGGTGGATCTGGAGGCGATCGACCGCTGGGCAACGCAGGTACAGCAGCTGCGCGCCTTCGGCAAGGAGGTGGTCATCGTCACCTCCGGGGCGGTGGCCGAGGGCATGTTGCGCTTAGGGTGGAAGACCCGTCCGACTGCGCTGCACAAGCTCCAGGCTGCGGCGGCGGTCGGCCAGATGGGGCTGGCGCAGGCCTATGAGAGCGTGTTTCAGCGCCATGGCATGCGCACCGCGCAGATCCTTCTCACCCACGATGACCTCTCCAATCGCTCGCGCTACCTGAATGCGCGCAGCACCCTGCGCACCCTGCTGGCACACCATGTGATTCCGGTAGTGAACGAGAACGATACCGTCGCCACCGAGGAGATCCGCTTCGGTGACAACGATACCCTCGCTGCCCTGGTGGCCAACCTGGTCGAGGCTGACGTGCTGGTCATCCTCACCGATCAGCAGGGGCTCTACACCGCCGACCCGCGCAAGCACCCAGAGGCCCGCCTGTTGCACGAGGTCCAAGCCAGCGATCCCGCGCTGACCGGCATGGCTTCCGCCGAGGGCGGGGCCCTGGGGCGCGGTGGGATGGCGACCAAGGTGCGCGCCGCCCAGCGCGCCGCTCGCTCCGGCGCCGCTACCCTCATCGCCGCGGGCAGCGAGCCGGCGGTGCTGACCCGTCTGGCAGCGGGCGAAGTGCTCGGTACCCTATTTTTGCCCGACCAAGCGCCGCTGTTAGCGCGCAAGCAGTGGCTGGCGAGCCAGTTGCATGTGGCCGGGCGGGTGCATGTTGATGCCGGGGCGGTCAAGGTGCTGCGCGAGCAGGGCAAGAGCCTGCTGCCGGTTGGGGTGACCGCGGTCGAAGGGGCCTTTCACCGCGGCGACCTTGTGGCCGTGATGGGCCCCGAGGGGCAGGAAGTGGCGCGCGGACTGGTCAACTACAGCGCGGATGAGGCCCGCAAGATTCAGGGCCAGCCAAGCCATGCCCTGTCCGCACTGCTGGGCTACGAGGACGAGCCGGAACTCATCCATCGGGACAACCTGGTGCTGATTTGAGCCGGTGTTCCCGGCGGCCGCCCGGATGCCTCTCTCCCGCAGGCGAGCGATCCCGAGGATTGCACACCGCACCGCTTCCGGCAGATAGGGGCGAAGAGGAGGGTAAGCGGCCTTCCCTCGCTCTCTTGCCTAGA
>JARJMX020000062.1 GCA_029335925.2 Gammaproteobacteria bacterium | reverse complement strand
TGTACAGGGTCTTTTTCGTGGGCAGCGTGTGATGTGTTTTAGTGAGTGCTTGTTGTGGTTCACCGGGGTCTCCGGCTCCGGCAAGTCGACCCTGATCAACTCGACGCTGATGCCCATCGCCGCCCGGGAGCTCAATCACGCCACCACCCTGACCCCGGCGCCCTACGCCGGCATCGAGGGGCTCGATCAGCTCGACAAGGTGATCGATATCGACCAGAGCCCCATCGGCCGCACCCCGCGCTCCAACCCCGCCACCTACACTGGGCTATTTACCCCTATCCGCGAGCTGTTCGCCAGCACGCCCGAATCCCGGGCACGCGGCTACGGTCCTGGGCGCTTTTCCTTCAACGTCAAGGGTGGCCGCTGCGAGGCCTGCGAGGGCGACGGCGTGCTCAAGGTAGAGATGCACTTTCTGCCCGATGTGTACGTCGAATGTGAGGTCTGCCATGGCAAGCGCTATAACCGTGAGACCCTGGACATCCGCTACAAGGGCAAGACCATCGCGGATGTGCTGGAGATGACGGTCGAGGAGGGCGTCGCGTTCTTCAGCGCCGTACCCGCCATCGCCCGCAAGCTGCAGACCCTGCAGGAAGTGGGACTTGGCTACCTGCGTCTGGGGCAAAACGCCACCACCCTCTCCGGCGGCGAAGCCCAGCGGGTGAAGCTTGCGAAAGAGCTGTCCAGGCGTGACACCGGCCGCACCCTCTATATCCTCGACGAACCCACCACCGGCCTGCACTTCCATGACGTCGCCCAACTTCTGCGCGTGATCCATGCCCTGCGCGATGCCGGCAATACGGTGGTGGTCATTGAACACAACCTGGATGTGATCAAGACCGCTGACTGGATCATCGACCTCGGCCCCGAAGGCGGGCAAGGCGGCGGACGGATCATCGCCGAGGGCACACCGCGTGAGGTAGCACAGATGGAACACTCACATACCGGGCGTTATCTGCGGCGGTTCTTCGTGGAATAGTCGGTAAGTCAACGAAGACCGTCAGCAGGTTAGTGTCCCGATGGATGTGCCAAAGTGCTTCCTATCGGCTTCCCAGGGCCCACCACAAGCCCATAAAGAGCATGAACATGCTGGAAGCGACTGGGAAGAGAGCCGCTATCTGAACATGACGCTCCTTAGGAAGCAGAAAAAGGAGGCGTTCAGACTGGTTGCAAGCACCCCACGCCACTGGCGCCGCTTCAGGCTACGCCCTGCGCGCCACCCGCAGCGCATGTGAGAAATCCGCCGATCAACTGATCAGAATATTTGCACCACCTGATACGCATATCACGAAAGGAATGCGCGTCACAAGCAGGACGGCCAGCCAAGGGTCAAGCCATCGCGAGCCAGCTCTTGTATGGAGCATCCTCGTATCCCGAAACATCCGGGATCGAGGATAGTCTGCCTTTCAGGAACGCGCTAATTTCAACGCCTGAACCCGTTAGTGATCGGGAAGCGGCGTTCGCGGCCGAAGGCGCGGGAGGTGATCTTGACCCCAGGCGGGGCCTGGCGGCGCTTGTATTCGGCAAGGTCCACCATGCGGATGACGCGGCGGACGGTGGCCTCGTCGAAGCCGCGGGCGACGATTTCGGAAATGCCTTCCATGCGCTCGATGTAGGCCTCGAGGATGGCGTCCAGCACCGGGTACGGTGGCAGGCTGTCCTCGTCCTTCTGGTCCGGGCGCAGCTCGGCGGAGGGGGGGCGGGTGATGACCCGTTCGGGAATGACGGGCGCAAGGGTGTTGCGGTAACGGGCCAAACGGAAGACCAGCATCTTCGGCACGTCCTTGAGCGGGGCGAAGCCACCGGCCATGTCGCCATAGAGGGTGGCATAGCCGACCGCCATCTCGCTCTTGTTGCCGGTGGTGAGCAGCAGCTTGCCGGTGGCGTTGGAGAGGCCCATCAGCACCACGCCGCGCGAGCGGGCCTGGAGGTTCTCGTCGGTGGTACCCGAGGGGCGCCCATGCAGCACCGGGGCAAGCAGCTGCTGAAAGGCTGTGAAAGCAGGCTCGATAGGCACCACATGGTAGGCCACGCCAAGGGCCTCGGCCTCGGCTGCCGCATCGAGCTGGCTGATGTCGGCGGTATAGCGGCTGGGCATCATCACCGCCTCGACCTGGTCCGCGCCCAGGGCATCGACCGCAAGCGCCAGGGTGAGGGCCGAGTCGATGCCGCCGGAGAGCCCCAGGAGCGCGCCCTTGAAGCCGTTTTTGTGGGCATAGTCGCGGATGGCAAGGACCAGGGCGCGGTAGACGGCGGCGGTTTCGTCGAGGGGGGCGATATTGAGGCCGTCGATGGGGTGGATGGTGATGTTCTGCGTCTTGGGCAAGCGTCGCTCCCCCTCTCCCCAGCCTGCCGCCTTCAAGGGGGAGGGCGATTTATCCTCCCCTTGATCCTCCCCTTGGAGCGGCAAGATCTCGACGCAGCCCAGCGCTTCCTCGAACATGGGCAGGCGGTGGATGATGCAGCCCTTGGCATCCATGACCAGAGAGCCGCCGTCGAACACCAGTTCGTCCTGCCCGCCGATCAGGTTGACGTAGACGATGGGTAGGCCGGTCTCGGCAGCGCGGGCGCGCAGGGTCTGCTCGCGCAGACTGGGTTTGTCGTGCTGGTAGGGGGAGGCGTTGAGGTTGAGCATGAGCTGCGCCCCGGCCGCCTTGGCCTGGGCGATGGGCTCGGGGTGCCAGATGTCCTCGCAGATGGTCAGGCCGAAGCTTAGCGGCTCCCCCTCTCCTCTCTCCAGGGGAAAGACGCAAGGTTCGGCGCCTGGGGTGAAGTAGCGCAGCTCGTCAAACACCCCGTAGTTGGGCAGGTGCTGCTTGCGGTAGCGGGCGAGGATGCCACCGTCGCGCAGGACGAAGGCGCTGTTGTAGCGCCGCCCCTCCTCCCACTCGGGCAGACCGACGATCACGGCGATCCCCCGGGGAAGGTCGCGCTTCAGGCGTTCGAGCCCTGCCTCGCAGGCAGCCATGAAGTCGGATCGCTTGAGCAGATCCTCCGGCGGGTAGCTGGTCAGGGCCAGTTCGGGGAAAACGATCAGGTCGGCCTGGAACTGTTCGACGGCCCGGGATGTCCAGTCGAGGATCATGCGCACATTGCCATTGACATCGCCGACCAGCAGGTTGAGCTGGGCCAGGGCAATGCGCACGTTGCGCGCCAAGGGCTTACTGCTCAATCAGCCACGCCCCAACACTTCGGCCATCTTCGCCCCCATCTGCGCCGGCGAACGGACGATGTGACAACCTGCGGCCTCCAGAGCAGCGAACTTGGCCTCGGCGGTGCCCTGCCCGCCTGCGACGATCGCCCCAGCATGCCCCATACGCTTGCCCTTGGGCGCGGTCGCCCCGGCAATGTAGGCCACCACCGGCTTGCTCACTTCGGCCTTGATGAACTCGGCGGCCTCTTCCTCGGCCGTGCCGCCAATCTCGCCCACCATGATGATGCCCTCGGTCTGCGGGTCAGCCTCGAATAAGCGCAGGCAGTCGATGAAGTTCATGCCGTGGATGGGATCACCGCCGATACCCACGCAGGTGCTTTGGCCAAGGCCCACGCTGGTGGTCTGGTGCACCGCCTCATAGGTCAGGGTGCCGGAACGGGAGACGATGCCAATGACCCCGGGCTTGTGGATATAGCCCGGCATAATGCCGATCTTGCAGGCGCCGGGCGTGATCACGCCAGGGCAGTTCGGGCCAACCAGGCGGGTGTCCGGATAGTCCTTGAGCGCCGCTTTAACCTTGAGCATGTCCAGCACCGGGATGCCCTCGGTGATGCACACGATCAAGCGGATGCCC
The DNA here is from genome assembly GCA_029335925.2 of Gammaproteobacteria bacterium. GTDB lineage: Bacteria > Pseudomonadota > Gammaproteobacteria > Halothiobacillales > Halothiobacillaceae > Thiofaba. The sequence goes on along the minus strand of JARJMX020000062.1, from coordinate 1,690 downwards.
GCATCCGCCGCCTCCAGAATGGCGTCGGCCGCGAAGGGGGCAGGCACATAAATCATGCTCGCCTCAGCGCCGGTCTCGCGCACGGCATCGTGCACAGTATCAAATACAGGCAGTCCCAAATGGATGCTGCCGCCTTTGCCCGGGGTGACGCCGCCGACCATGCGGGTGCCGTAGGCGATGGCTTGCTCAGAGTGGAAAGTGCCCTGCTTGCCGGTAAAGCCCTGGCAGATGACGCGGGTATGCTTGTCGACGAGGATAGCCATGTCAGATCTCCCCTTGGGCTGCACGAACGGCCGCCTGCGCAGCACGGGTCAAATCGGTCTCGGCAATGATGGTGAGGCCGGACTGCGCCAAGAGGGCGCGGCCCTGCTCGGCGTGGGTGCCCTCCAGGCGCACCACCAGAGGCAGCCGCAGGTCAACCTCACGCACCGCCTGCAGGATGCCTTCGGCGATCAGATCGCAGCGCACAATACCACCAAAGATGTTGATGAGGATGGAGCGCACCTTGTCATCCGAGAGGATCAGCTTGAACGCCTCGGCCACGCGCTCGGCGGTCGCCCCGCCGCCCACGTCGAGGAAGTTGGCCGGCCGACCGCCCTCAAGCTGGATGAGGTCCATGGTCGCCATAGCAAGCCCCGCACCGTTCACCATACAGGCGATGTCGCCATCGAGGGTGACGTAATTGAGGCCATGCTTGACGGCCTCGCGCTCGCGAGGATCCTCCTGCGCCTCGTCGCGCATCTCGAGAATGGTGCTTTGGCGAAAGCCTGCGTTGTCGTCAAGCACAAACTTAGCGTCCAGGGCGATCAGCTCGCCTGCCTCGGTCACCGCCAGTGGGTTGACCTCGAGCATGCTCGCGTCCTTGTGAGTGAAGACCTCGTACAGGCCCTTGAGCATCTGGTCGAAGGCTTTGGCCTGCGCACCTTCGAGGCCGAGGTCAAAGGCAAGCTTGCGCGCATGAAAAGGCATCAGCCCCGTGGCGGGGTGTACGCTCAAAGTATGAATACGATCAGGGGTCTTTGCAGCGACCTCCTCGATATCCATGCCACCGGCGTCGGAGGCGATGAAGGTCACCTTCGAGGTGGTACGGTCGATGATCAGGCTCAAATAGAGCTCGCGCGCAATCGCGATGGCGGGTTCGAGGTAGAGCATCTCGATCGGCAGACCGGCGGAGCCGGTCTGCCGGGTGACCAGGCGGCGCCCCAACCAGTCATCGGCAAAGGATTTGGCCTCATCGAGGCTGCGCACCATGCGCACTCCGCCCGCCTTACCACGCCCACCGGCGTGCACCTGCACCTTCATCACCCAGGGCCCCTCGCCCAAGGCATCGAGCGCCGCATCCACCTCCTCAATCGCGCGGATCACACGCCCTTCGGGCACCCTTACCCCCGCCTCGCGCAGTAGGGCCTTAGCCTGATATTCGTGCAGATTCATCGCGCATTCCGCCTTACAGGAGTGATCTTGAACGAGCGTGACATTTTGATGGAATCAAGCGGCGGGGACAATGCCGATCAGCTGGAGTACATTTAGCCCATGCGTTACGTCATCCTGCTCACTCTGATCCTCGGCGCCATCCTGCTGTTTCGCTGGCGACGCACCCGCAGACGCCCGCAACACGACGCGGACGCAAGCCCGCCTCAGTCGCCCCCAGTTGTCCCCATCCGCACCGTGCGCTGTGCCGAGTGCGGAC
>JARJMX020000035.1 GCA_029335925.2 Gammaproteobacteria bacterium | reverse complement strand
CGAGACAATCGTCAGTAAGATTTTGTGCTTAGTCAAAGACCCAAATAACCCGCCGATACTGAGTATGGTATTCGATAAGACGTTTATTCATCTGCTTGAGAACTTTGTGATCATCGAAACTTGCAGGATCTACGCCAAGTTCTTCGGCTCCTGCCTGACGCAAGGCCCTGGCATTTAGCTGAGGATTGGGTAACCAGAGCGAGATCGCATTTTGATCGAACAAATTCAGAAATTTGCGACACAGCATGGTCTTGCCCGTTCCCACTTCTCCCGTCACTTTGACGAAACCTTGATCGGACAACAGGGCGATCGATAGCACATTGATGGCCTCCTGATGCCCTGGATAGGCGTAGTAGAACGCAGTATCCGGGGTCAAGCTGAAGGGATATTCCCGAAGGCCAAAATGGCGCAGGTACATGGATTATTCGATCAATTGAGTCTGATTCGCCTTGTCGATGGCGCGCAGGTTCTGGATGCGTTCACGGGTGGTATCGATCTCCTGCCGCCAGTCCTCATCACCATTGACCACCACCGGCCGCAGCAAGATGACCAATTCAGTCTTGCGGGTCGAATTCTTGCGGTGTTTGAACAGCTCGCCCAGCCCTGGGATATCCCCCAGGCCCGGCAGGCTGGCATTGTTGAGCTTGCCCGCATCCTCCATCAGTCCGCCAATTACAATCACCTGGCCGTTCTTGGCACGCACGATGGAATCTGCCTCGCGCACCTTGGAGAAGGCCAGCGGCAGGCGCTGGGTCTGGTTGAAGATGGTGAACTCCTTGGTCTGGTTGACCACCTCGGTCACTATCGGGTGGATGTGCAGCACCACCTCGTTCTCGTTGATTTGCGGCGTCACGTCCAACGCGATGCCGGAGAAGAACGGCGTGAGTTGGATGTCTGGCACCACGCTGGTGCCCGCTGCGGTGCTGGTGGAGGTCGAGGACACGCCGGTGACGAAATACTCATCACTGCCCACCTTGATCACGGCCTTCTGGTTGTTGAGGGTGGAGACGCGCGGGCTGGAGAGAACCTGCACGTTACCTTGGCTCTTAAGCAATTCAATGAAGGCCGTGAAATCCCGTGTCGCCAAAGTGGCGGCGAACATGCCTCCAAAGGCGGAGGCGGTCGTGCCCTCGATGAATTGTCTTGCATCCGGATTGAGGATACCGGTGTTGCCGATGATTTCCGACTTGCCGGTATTGAGGAGGGTGCCGCCACCGGTCTGCCCCAACAGCAGTCCGTTATTACCGCCATTCCAGTAGCGCAGGGCAGACCAGTTAATACCGCTCTGGAAGCCGTCGTTCAACTCCACCTCGATCAGCTTGGCCTCGAGGATGACCTGACGCTGTACACTGGATTCTGACTGTTTCAGGTAGCGCTCGATTTCGCGTAACTCATAGGGCAGGGCACGTGCTATCACCAAACCAGACTGCGGTGAAATGACAATACTGCGCGTCTCTCCCGAGCGAACTGAGTGCGTACCCTGACCTGCCGTATTTGTTGTGTTCTGGGTATCCGTAAGCAAGGCCCCATTGCAACCGAGTGGGGTACTGATGGAGCGCGTGCTGCCTGCTACGGGTATCTGCTCTTGGGTAAGTGGTAGGCCAATCAGAGTGCAAAGCGAGGCCGCCAGCTCGCGCCAGTAGTCGGACTGGGATTGGGTGTGGATCTGGCTGCCGTACGGTGAATTGGTTCCCGCCCTGCCGGACGTGCCGGTCCCACCCATGGTGCCAGCCACCGCTGTGCTGGAGGTTGTTTGGCGCAGGTTCTGGCTGACCTGTCCAGAATTGACCTGGGTGCCGGACTGTCCACCTCGGTTGACGTTCAGGTAGTTGACCTGGAACAGACGGGTCTGCAGGCGCGGCGGTAGGACGACGTAGTTGAGGCCATCCTTCTCGTATTCGTAGCCGTAGCTGGCGCGCACAAGGCTCAGTACCTCATCTATCGTGACGCCTTTCAGTTCAAGATCAATGCTGCCCTGCACGTCCGGATGAACGACCATGTTGTAGGGCGTGCCTTGCACCAGTCCCATGAAAAATTCACGCGCTGGGGCATTGTAGACCGCTACATCGAAGCGATCGGCCATCTTGCTTGGCGCCAAGCGGGCCAGGTCATCCTTGATTGGCGCAAGCAAGGCTGCCTCGACAGCAGGCGGAGGGGTGACGACCGTTGCAGGCATGGTGCTCGTCTGACGCAGGGAGGATTCGATCCGATCCAAGCGCGGCTCTGGGTCGGTGCGCGGCGTGGTACATCCCTGGATCAGACCCAGCAGGGTCAAAATGGCCAGGGGTAAAACAGTTCTTTGCAGAGAGAGGGTGTTCATGGACGCAGATTCTCTTCGACAGGGTTGCGGAATCCATCCATGGATTCCGCCCTTCGGATGTCGCCTTGTGGTAACCTAACGCGGTTCCCGACGGTGTTGTTCGGTACAGGCTTCTTGATGACGGCGCCGGATAACAGGCCAAGTTCCACCGGTGACCCTCCTTCACGTTCCAACAGGACTGAAGAAGGATGAATGGCCAGTACGCGATAGCCGGCCCATTGCTCGCCGACACGGAGGGGGTAGCCATCGATCACAGCATAATGCTGGTGCAGATTGCGCACGATCATACTCAGACGAGGTAGGCCAATCTCGGGTGATAAGACCACCGAATTCGCCAATGGCACATCAGCTTCTGGACGAAGAGGATCGGCAAGAGGAAATGGTTCTGCCGCTGCGGCTGAGGCCAAAACCCATAGTACGAGGATACTAACAGGATGTTGAAAAAAGGCTTCTTGCCCTTTTTTAACTCGCCTTGTCGCGGCACATGTCATTATGGTTGCCATGGAACAACCATGGGGTGCAAAGCGTCCCCGAAGGATTGGGCACAGGGATTCGCCCAGTCGCGAAAGGCTTTGAAGATCAATCAGTTGCAGTGATTGATCTTCGCGCAAGCCATACCTAGCTTGCCTTAAAAGGCTATTGAAAGCGTTTTTCAACAACATGCTAATGGCCAAACGTTTAAACACCAATCCAATCCTCTTGCAGGCTTAGGGTGTAAACAATCAGACGCATGTGGGCGATGGGGTAGTTCTTGGTTTTAATATCCAACTCCTGCCACATCAGCTTCCATGGGCTGTCTTCCAGACGCTCAAGATAGCTTACGATATCAGCATAGCGACCTTCGAGCTCAATTTGCACAGGATGTCGGTAAACCGATACATCGTGTTGTATCTCTGACTTTTCCGCTTTGGATACCGACTTTGCTTCAGCTTGATCTTCCGCTTGTTGATCGGATGTACTGAAGGCAAGTTCTGGCGAAAGCCTATGGAGGGCAATCAGGCTAAGGTTTGATCCTTGTAATAACTCATGCAGTACTTGCCGCATTTGCTCCGCATCCATCAACCCAACACCTTGTTTTTTCAAGGCCTCATCCAGCTCCACCCGCTTGCGCATAAGCTCAGCACGCTTGGATTCGAATACAGCTAGCGATCTTTCGCTGAGCTGAACACGCAAAACCTGTTCCCTCGCCTCAAGTTGGGCGATTTGCTGGCGGGCTTCGCTAAGCGCTCGATAAAGCTGCTTTTCCCGCATAGCGGCGGCATTGAAATAGAACACTTGAGCTAAGGCCCAAACCAGGACCACCCCCACCATAATGATAAGCAAGCGTTCGCGGGGCTGGAGTGCCTCAAAACGCTGCCGCAGAGGCTCAAGCCTTTTATCCAGGGTACGTTTAAAGTGCACTGGAATCACGGGCTTTCCTCCGAATCCAACTGATCATCCATACGAGTACTAACGAGGAAGGCAATGGTCTTATCTTCGCCAGCGCGACGAAAGGCCTGCATACTGTTAAAACGCAGCCCACGGAAGGCTTCGACGTCGGCCAAGGCGTCCATGTAG
>JARJMX020000027.1 GCA_029335925.2 Gammaproteobacteria bacterium | reverse complement strand
GGATGAAGAAACGGCGGCGGTCAATCATGGTAGAAAGCTCTATGGTGTGCTCACACTGGGTATTCAAACCGTTATCATTCCGCCATCGATTCGTCCCTGGCAAGTGGAGATAGATCCATGATTCGCGTTGGCATCGTTGGTGGCACTGGTTACACCGGGGTGGAGTTGCTGCGCATTCTCGCCCTGCATCCCGAGGTTGAGCTTGTCGCCATCACCTCGCGTGGTCATGCGGGCGAGAAGGTGTCGGACATGTTCCCCAACCTGCGCGGTCATGTGGACCTGGCCTTCAGCAACCCGTCCGATGCGGACCTGACGGCCTGCGACGTGGTGTTCTTCGCCACGCCGAACGGTATTGCCATGGGGGCGGCGCGCGAGCTGCTGGAGGCCGGCGTGCGCGTGATCGACCTTGCGGCGGACTTTCGCATCAAGGACATCGCTTTGTGGGAGAAGTGGTATGGTATGACCCACCAAAGCCCTGACCTTGTGGCCGAGGCGGTGTATGGGCTGCCAGAGCTGAACCGCGAGGCGATCCGTACAGCGCATCTGGTAGCCAACCCCGGCTGCCACGTCACCGCCGTCACCCTTGGGTTTCTGCCGCTGGTGAAGGCCGGCTGGGTGGATACTACCCGCCTGATCGCGGACTCCAAGTCCGGGGTCAGCGGTGCCGGGCGCAAGGCTGAGGTGCACACCCTGATGGCCGAGGCGGGTGAGAGCTTCCGCGCCTATGGCGTGGCGGGCCATCGTCACCAACCGGAGATCTGCCAGGTGCTGCAATCCGCCTCCGGCCAGGACATCGGCCTGACCTTCGTGCCGCACCTGGTGCCGATGGTGCGCGGCATCGAGGCCACGCTGTATGCTCCCCTGAAAGGGGAGGCCGGCGATCTGCAGGACCTGTTCGAGCAGGCCTACGCGGACGAGCCTTTCGTCGACGTGATGCCTCCGGGCAGTCTGCCGGAAACGCGCAGCGTGCGTGGGACCAACACCTGTCGCATCGCAGTCTACCGTCCTGCAGGCGGGGATGTGGTGGTGGTCTTGTCGGTCATCGACAACCTGGTCAAGGGCGCATCCGGTCAGGCAGTGCAGAACATGAACATCATGTTCGGCCTGCCGGAGGACGCAGGGCTGCGCACCATCGGTCTGCTGCCGTGAAGGCACGGCCGAGTTCCAACAAGGGCATTCTCGGGTAAACTCCCTTTCAATCCAGTTTTCGGGAGATTTTCCTCATGTCTGAACAGGTCCAGGAACCGATCATCTTCACCGACAGCGCGGCCGCCAAGGTGCGCCAGCTGATTGAGGAGGAGGGCAATCCCTCACTGAAGCTGCGGGTATTCATCACCGGCGGCGGTTGCTCCGGCTTCCAGTACGGTTTTACCTTCGATGAGAACGAACAGGAAGGTGATACCCGGATGGAGAAGGGGGGCGTAACGCTCTTGATCGATCCGACGAGCATCCAATACCTTACCGGTGCGACCATCGACTACACCGAAGGCTTGGAGGGGGCGCAGTTCGTCATCCGCAATCCGAACGCCACCACCACCTGCGGTTGCGGCTCGTCTTTCTCCGTCTGACGTCATTCAACCGACGCACCCTGCGGGGTGCCATCTCGTTTCAGGATCATCACGCATGAATTATGTCCCCGGCCTGCAAGGCGTGCCCGTCACCCGCTCCAGCATTTCTTTCCTGGACGGACAGCGGGGCATCCTAACCTACCGCGGCTACCCCATCGTCGAACTGGCCCGTTACTCCACCTTTGAGGAGACGGCCTATCTGTTGTTCTACGGCGAGTTGCCGGGGCGGGCTGAACTCGAGGCCTTTGACCGCGAGCTGCGCAACAACCGCCGGGTGAAATACAACGTGCGGGAGATCATGAAATTCCTGCCGACCGACGGTCATCCGATGGAGATGCTGCAGACCTGTGTGGCCAGCCTCGGTATGTTCTACCCCGGCAATGAGCGCATGACCGCAGACGGGGTGGGGCCGACGGAAGAGTTCGTGAACAGCACCGCGATCAAGATCCTGGCCAGTATGGCCACCTTGGTGGGGATGTGGAACCACATTCGTCGTGGCGACGACCCCGTACCGCCACGTACGGACCTGACCTACGCGGAAAATTTACTTTACATGATGACAGAGCGCGAACCAGACCCGGTCGAGGCGCGCATCATGGACGCCTGTCTCGTGCTCCATGCCGAGCACACCATCAACGCCTCGACCTTTGCCGCGTTGGTCTGTGGCTCCACTCTGGCCGCGCCCAACCTTGTGGTTGCCTCGGCCATCGGTACCCTGGCGGGTCCGCTGCACGGTGGAGCCAACCAGCGCGTGCTGCAGATGCTGCGCGAGATTGGCTCGCCGGAGAAGGCGGAAAGCTGGCTGGACAAGCGTCTGGCGAACAAGCAGGTGGTATGGGGCTTCGGTCACCGCGAGTACAAGGTGAAAGACCCACGCGCCGATATCTTGCAGGGCATGCTCGAGCAGCTGCGTGAGCATCGTCATGGCGAGCTGAGTCCGCTGTACGACATCGCTAAGGCGCTCGAGGCCGCAGCTGCCGAGCGCTTGGCGCATAAGGGCGTGCACCCCAACATCGACTTCTATTCTGGTGTGCTGTACGACGCGATGGGCATCCCCGAGGACCAGTTCACCCCGATCTTCGCCATCGCCCGGACGGCCGGTTGGCTGGCGCACTGGAAGGAGCAGCTGGCGCAGAACCGCATCTACCGGCCGACTCAGGAGTACATCGGTGCACCGATGCGCAGCTATCTGCCGATGGATTTGCGCGTCTCGGGCCATCACTGACGGCTGCTGCCCCCTCCACCGGGGAAGATGGCACCGAGCACCCGCTCCCCCCGCGCCCCGGTCACCTGCGGCAGGTTGCCTGGCAGGCCCTCCAAGGTCTGCTTCGCCAGCCAAGCAAAGGCCAAGGCCTCCACCCAGGCCGGCTCCACGCCGTAGGCGGCGGTGCTCTCCACCCTCATCTCCCCGGCCAGTGCTTGCATCCTGCTCATGAGTGCGGCGTTGTAGGCTCCGCCGCCGCAGACCAGCATCCGTCCAGCCTCCGGTGCCGCCGTGCGTGCTGCCCCGATCAATGTCCGTGCGGTAAGCTCGAGCAGAGTGGCTTGCACATCCTCAGGGGCGAGTTCCTGAAGCAGTCCTCCCGCCCGTGTCTGTAGCCAGTCGAGATTGAACCACTCCGGCCCCGTGCTCTTGGGTGCGGGCAGACTGAAATACGGGTCGTCCAGCAGGCAGGCGAGCAGGCCCTCATGCACTTGCCCTTCCTCGGCCCATGCCCCGTCCTGATCGTAGGGAAGGCCACGGTGGCGGAGAATCCAGGCGTCCATCAGAGTATTACCGGGGCCCGTGTCGAACCCCCGCACCTCGCTGGGTACCCCTCCTCGGGGGAGCACGGTGATGTTGGCGATGCCGCCGATGTTGGCGACAATGCGGGGCTCCTCAGTGTCACCGAACAGGGCAGCGTGGGCGGGAGGGACCAGTGGGGCTCCTTGTCCCCCGGCAGCCACGTCCCGGCGGCGGAAATCGGCCACTACGGTGATGCCCGTACGCTCGGCGATGCGGTGCGGGTCGCCGATCTGCAGAGTGTGCGGCCAATCATCGTGCGGGGCATGCCAAAGCGTCTGGCCGTGAGAGCCGATGGCCCGCACCTGCGCGGCCCGGATGCCCGTTTGTTCAAGCAGCTGCAGCACCGACTCGGCAAAAATCTCTCCGATCCAGGCATCCAGCCGCCCAAGGCGCTGCACCCCTCCCACGGTCTGGGGGGAGGCCAAGGCGCGCAGCTCGGACAAAAGATGGGCAGGGTAGGGGCGGTGGTGGGTGCCGATGAGTAGGGGATGTGGGTTGCTGAGGTCGGCTAGGCAGACATCGACACCATCCATGCTCGTTCCGGATAGCATCCCGATATAGAACGCCATGCCCATCAGCGCTGTGGGGGTTCGTCGCGGGATTCGATACTCGCCGTCTGGGCCTCACGCTCCAAGCGGTTCATTTGGGCAAGGATCTGTGCGGACTCCGCCAGGAAGCGGGCGCGCTCGTTGGCGGGAATGGGCTGGGCCTCGGGCAAGGCGACCGACAGGGGGTCGCGGTGCACGCCGTTGATGCGGAACTCGTAATGCAGGTGGGGGCCGGTCGCATAGCCGGTGGCACCGACATAACCGATCACCTGGCCCTGCTTGACGCGAGCCCCCTCACGCAGGGTGGGTTCGAAGCGCGACATATGGCCATAGACGGTACTATAGGTGCCGTCGTGCTGAATCATGACCACTTTGCCATACCCGCCCTTCCAGCCCTGGAAGGAAACCTTGCCGTCAGCGACTGCGTGGATGGGGGTACCCGTGGGGGCGGCGAAGTCAACGCCCTTGTGTGCTCGGACTTCGTGCAGGATAGGGTGCATTCGGGCGTTGGAGAAGCGCGAGCTGATACGGGAGAACTCGACGGGGTAGCGCAGGAAGCCGCGCTTGAGGCTTTTGCCGTCGGGTGTGTAGTAGGTCGTGTTACCTTCTTTGTCGGTATAGCGCACCGCCTGGAACAATTTACCGTTGTTGACGAAGGAGGCTGCCAGGATGTCGCCGGTGGTCACCGGCTTGCCATCCTTGTAGACGGTCTCGTACAGGATGCTGAAGCGGTCGCCTTCCTGGATGTCGGTCAGGAAGTTGATCTTCCAGCCGAAGATGTCTGCCAGGCGGAGCACCATATCCGGAGGCAGTCCTGCGTCGACCGCCGCCTGATAGAAGGAGCTTCTGATCGTGCCGCTTCCCAGAGTCTGGCGGTATTCGAGTGGGTGCTCTTCGATCTCGCTTTTGAACGTCCCGTCCTCGCCACGCACCACGTGCAGGGTGCGGTCATGCCCCAGCGCATAGCTCAGGCGCTGCAGTTCATGGGCGTCGGACAGATTAAAGGTAATGGATTCGCCTGGACGCAGACGGGTGAGCTTGAGTGTGTCGTTGCCGAGTTTGATGATCTGGTCCAGTTCATGAGCCGGCAGATCCAGGTTGGCGAAGATCTTGGAGAGGGTGGTCCCTTTCTCGACGACGACGTCGATGGTTTCGCCCTGTGGCGCGTTTTCGGCCGCTGGCTCTACCTCGGGCAGAGTCGCTGCAAGCGCCGGTTCTTGGTCGGCAGGGATCAGGGCTGGATCAGGCGCCAGGGTGATGGTTATGAGCTGGTTGGCGGGGGAGAGTGGGTCGTTCGGCTGGCTGGTGGGCTCTGAGACCTTGCCAATCCCTGCACCCAGGGATGCGAGTCCGATGGTCAGAATACCCCAGCGTAGTACAGGGTGGCGGCGGGTGGTAAAGAGGTTCTTGCGGCTGGCTTGCTGTCCGGCGTGGCGGGTCATGTATTGCTCCCAAGCCTGTAGAAGTATTAATCAGGTTAAAATACCGGTCACACCCAGACGGGTCAATGAACGAGTAGAGGTCGACATGCGCGATATAGAAGGCGCGTTGCGGGAAATTCGCCGTGGCACCGAGGAGATCCTCGTGGAGGCGGAATTGATCGAGAAGCTCAAGCTTGGGCGCCCCCTGCGGGTGAAGGCCGGGTTTGACCCCACAGCCCCGGATCTGCATCTGGGGCACACTGTCCTGCTCAACAAGCTGCGTACTTTCCAGGAGCTTGGGCACGAGGTTATTTTTCTGATCGGTGACTTTACTGGCATGATCGGCGACCCAACGGGTAAGAGTGCGACGCGCAAACCGCTGACGCGGGAGCAGGTGACTGAAAACGCCCGAACCTACCAGGAGCAGGTCTTCAAGATCCTCGACCCCGAGCGGACCCGAATCGAATTCAACTCCCGCTGGATGGGTAGCATGTCGTCTGCCGACATGATTACGCTCGCCTCGCGCTATACCGTGGCCCGCATGCTTGAGCGGGATGACTTCAGCAAGCGCTACGGCAACCAGCAGCCGATCGCCATTCATGAGTTCCTCTATCCATTGGTCCAGGGGTACGACTCGGTAGCACTTGAGGCCGATGTGGAGCTCGGGGGGACCGATCAGAAATTCAATCTGTTAGTGGGGCGCGAATTGCAGCGTCAATATGGTCAGCCCCAGCAAGTGGTGATCACCGTGCCGATCCTTGAGGGACTGGATGGCGTGCAAAAGATGTCCAAGTCGCTCGGCAACTATATCGGCATCAATGAACCCGCCAACGAGATGTTCGGCAAGCTCATGTCGATCTCGGACACGCTCATGTGGCGTTATTTCGAACTGCTCAGTTTCCGTTCCATGGAGGCGATTGCCCGCCTTAAGCAGGAGGTGGCGGATGGACGCAATCCACGCGATGTGAAGTTTGAGCTTGGGGTCGAGTTGGTGGACCGATTCCATGGTGTAGGTGCGGGGGAGCAAGCGCGCCAAGCCTTCATCGAGCGTTTTCAAAAAGGACAACTGCCGGAAGACCTCGAAGAGGTCCGACTAGCCGCCCAAGAAGATGGCATGCTCCCCATCGGAGCACTTCTTAAGGAAGCGGGCTTGGTGGTGAGTACCTCGGAGGCCTACCGCCTGATCCAGCAGGGGGGCGTCCGCCTGGACGGCGAGCGGGTTGAAGATCGCGCCCTCAAACTTGCGCGCGGGCAGAGTGTTGTGGTCCAGGTGGGCAAGCGTCGAGTGGCCCGTGTCGAAATATTTTGATCAACATGTGTTGACGGCCCGGAAGAAGGGTCTATAATGCGCATCACATTGCAGCGATACAGCGACAACAACAAAGCAATACGCTGGTTGTTGATGCGCGTCGAAGCGATGGTAAACTAGGTCAACCTAGTGATGCGAATCGCGCTCCAGCGTGAGGTGAATCGCGGTCATCAACGGAGTGTCGAGGTGAGGGTAGTTGCCTTGTTGTTGACACGGGTTGGTGATGTGCTAAGATGTAAAGCTCACTTCACTGCTTAGTGGTGAGTTTGAGATACCCGGGGGTTATCGGGTTTGATCTTTAAAAGATGGGATTAGATGGTTTGTGTGGGTGCTTGTGCTGGTTGTGTTTTGGTGGCACAAAGTTGACACAAGCAACCCGTCGAAACCTGCGTTTTGATGGGATCGCTTGGATCTGAAAGATAGAAGTGAAGAGTTTGATCCTGGCTCAGATTGAACGCTGGCGGCATGCCTAACACATGCAAGTCGAACGGGGTTGGTTTTCCAACCTAGTGGCGGACGGGTGAGTAATGCGTGGGAATCTGCCTCGTAGTGGGGGATAACGTAGGGAAACTTACGCTAATACCGCATACGCTCTACGGAGGAAAGGGGGGGATCTTCGGACCTCTCGCTATGAGATGAGCCCACGTCTGATTAGCTAGTTGGTGGGGTAAAGGCCTACCAAGGCGACGATCAGTAGCCGGCCTGAGAGGGTGTACGGCCACACTGGGACTGAGACACGGCCCAGACTCCTACGGGAGGCAGCAGTGGGGAATATTGGACAATGGGCGAAAGCCTGATCCAGCAATGCCGCGTGTGTGAAGAAGGCCTGCGGGTTGTAAAGCACTTTAAGTGGGGAAGAAAGGGATTGTGCTAATACCATGATCCTTTGACGTTACCCACAGAATAAGCACCGGCTAACTCCGTGCCAGCAGCCGCGGTAATACGGAGGGTGCGAGCGTTAATCGGAATTACTGGGCGTAAAGCGCGTGTAGGCGGTTTGATAAGTCGGATGTGAAATCCCTGGGCTTAACCTAGGAATGGCATTCGATACTGTCGGGCTAGAGTAGGATAGAGGAGAGGGGAATTCCGCGTGTAGCAGTGAAATGCGTAGATATGCGGAGGAACACCAATGGCGAAGGCACCTCTCTGGATCCATACTGACGCTGAGATGCGAAAGCGTGGGGAGCAAACAGGATTAGATACCCTGGTAGTCCACGCCCT
>JARJMX020000018.1 GCA_029335925.2 Gammaproteobacteria bacterium | reverse complement strand
GAGGGGGGAGCGTGCCCGCGCGCTGCTCGAACGGGCTGCGGCCTGGCTTGCTAAGATCCATGCCGGAGTGGTCGCCCTCGGTCCGGCCACAGCACCCCTCGAACGTCGGGCCGGACGCTTTAGATACCAGCTTTTGTTGTCGGCGCCCCGTCGCGATCAGCTTCATTCCGTGTTGAATCGTTTGCTGTCCGAGCTGCGCACCTGGCCCGAGGGGCGGGGCGTGCGCTGGTCGCTGGATGTTGATCCTCAGGATATGGGCTAAAAAGGTGCTATGGGATTCCACGCCAGGCGTCCGGGTGGTTAAAATGATTGATTACATTTTGTCCTTGTGGGTAGATCCGTGAAAGAGCAGCTTGAAAGCCTCCTGTCCCGCGCGCTAGATACCTTGCGTGCCGAGGGGCTGGGCCTGCCGGATGTCGTCACCCCCCAAGTCTCCCGCGCCAAGGATCGTGTGCATGGTGACTTTGCTTCCAATATCGCCATGCAACTGGCCAAGCCAGTGGGCTTGCCTCCCCGTGTATTCGCCGAGCGTCTGATTGCCGCCCTCCCGCAGTCCTCCCTGCTGGAGAAGGTCGAAATTGCCGGCCCGGGCTTCATCAATTTCTATGTGCGCGAGTTGGCTGTCTTCGACGTGATTCGCCAGGTGCTGGAGGCCGGTGAGGACTTTGGCCGCTCCGCGTATGGTGCCGGTAGCAAGGTCATCGTCGAGTTCGTTTCTGCCAACCCGACCGGCCCGCTGCATGTTGGCCACGGTCGCGGCGCGGCCTATGGCGCGGCAGTGGCCGACCTGTTGGCAGCGGTTGGTTATGACGTCCATCGCGAGTACTACGTCAACGACGCTGGCCGCCAGATGCACATCCTCGCCACCTCCATCTGGCTGCGCTATCTGGAGTTGTGTGGAGCCCACTTCGCCTTCCCCTCCAACGGCTACAAATCGACCGGCTACATCTACGCCATTGCGCAAAAACTCAAGGATGAGCACGGCGATGCCTATACCGCGCCGATCGAGCAGGTGTTCGAGGGTGTGCCCCCGGACGAGCCTCAAGGTGGTGACAAGGAATTGCACATCGATGCGCTCATCGCTCGCGCGCAGGAACTACTGGGCGACGTGCGTTATCGCTACGTGTTTGACCTGGGCCTGAACGAGATCCTCGATGATATTCGTGACGACCTCGAAGGTTTCGGCGTGCGCTTTCAGCATTGGTACTCCGAGCGCGGCCTGGCCGAGCGCGGGGCGGTCAACCGCGCCATCGAGCAGCTGCGCGAGCGCGGGCATATCTACGAGCAGGAGGGGGCCCTGTGGTTCCGCTCCACCGACTTTGGTGATGAGAAGGACCGTGTAGTGCAGCGCGCCAACGGTCAGATCACCTATTTCGCCTCGGACATCGCCTACCACCTTGAGAAGTACGAGCGCGGCTTTGAGCGCATGATCGACGTGTGGGGTGCTGATCACCACGGTTATGTGCCGCGCGTGAAGGCGGCCCTGACTGCGCTCGGGTATGACGCCAGCAAGCTCGACGTGTTGCTGGTGCAGTTCGCTATCCTCTACCGCGGCGGCAAGCGTGCGCAGATGTCCACCCGCTCCGGCGAGTTTGTCACCCTGCGTGATTTGCGCGAGGAGGTGGGCTCGGATGCCGCGCGCTTCTTCTACGTCATGCGCAAGAGCGAGCAGCATCTGGATTTCGATCTCGACCTCGCCAAGAGCCAGTCGAACGATAACCCCCTGTACTACATCCAGTATGCCCATGCTCGCGTGTGCAGCGTGATGCGCCAGCTGGCAGCCAAGGGCCTGGCGCACGACCGGGCACGTGGCGAGGCAGCGGTAGCGCGCCTTGAGCTCCCGGCCGAGGCCGAACTCGCCCGCC
This sequence comes from Gammaproteobacteria bacterium, assembly GCA_029335925.2. Taxonomy (GTDB): domain Bacteria; phylum Pseudomonadota; class Gammaproteobacteria; order Halothiobacillales; family Halothiobacillaceae; genus Thiofaba. Next base: position 646 of record JARJMX020000018.1, on the reverse strand, counting down.
AGCTCGGCCAGTTCCCCGAGCTGGTGTTGCGCGCGGCACTGGCCTACGAACCGCACCAACTGGTGCACTATCTGCGCGAACTGGCCAGCCAGTTCCACGCCTACTACAACGGCCACCAGTTCCTGGTCGACGACGCGGAGCTGCGCGATGCGCGCCTGAACCTCATCCTCGCCGTGCGACAGGTGCTCGCCAATGGCCTGAGGCTGCTGGGCGTGTCCGCGCCCGAGAGCATGTAAGCGGAGGGCATGGCGATGGCACGTGCCAAGCACGCCAGTCGTCGGCGCTCGTCGGCCCGTCCGGCGGTGCCCCGGGCGCTTTGGGGGATGGTCGGGGCGGTCGTCGTCCTGTTCGTAGCCCTGCTGGCGTGGCTGGGCACGCGCGAGCCGCAGCCAGAGATGGTGTCGCAGAGCGTGCCGGCCAAGGAATCCGCGCCTAGCGCAGCACAACAGCAGGAGGCTCGTGGGGTGGCCAAGCCACCGGTTAAGGAGGTGGTACCGCCTCCACCGCGCTATGAGTTCTACAACAGGCTGCCGGCGCAGAAAGTCGAGGTACCCCCGCCGCCTGCAGCACCTGCCCCCATCACCCGAGCCCCGCCTGCGGATATGCCTCCCGCAGCAGTGGGGTCTCCCACGCCTGATGCGGCCGC
>JARJMX020000207.1 GCA_029335925.2 Gammaproteobacteria bacterium | reverse complement strand
GCCCCTGGCCGCGCAGGCGGCGCTCCATCCACACCAAGAGCTCGCCTTCCTTGAGCGGCCAAATCTCCAGCCATAGGCCGTGCTTTTCGAACGCCTGCACCCAGGCGGACTTCTTCTGCGCAGCCTCCAGGCGAGCCGTGCTGACGATCATAAGGTTGGTGCCGGGCGGCTCGCTGGCGGCGGATGCCAGCCAGGCGGCCGCCTCCTTGGGCAGGCGCAGGCTGTTGAGGCGCAAATCGAAGATGCGACGCGGGGCGAACAGGGAGGAGGCCGCCCACTCGCCGATCAGGCTGGACCAGTCGAAGTCGTGGTCAATCTCAAAGCGCAGACGCTCGCCCATGCCGGACTGCCGTCCGAAGGCGAGCGCCTGGTCGAGCGCCTCGAGCTTCTGCTGCGGTTCATCGCCGGTGATCAGAAGGCCGGTCGGCAGGCCACGCTCCAGGGCGCGGGTCAGTTGGTCGGCGCGGATCTTCATGTCTTAGCGGCCACCGCCGCCCGCAGCCGGGCGAGGATGGACTGGGCGACGATCTCGTACATGTCGGTGCGCAGCCTCGCCTCGTCCTCGCTGGCGGCGAGCAGGTTGTTCGGGTCGTAATGCATCATGCGCGCGGCCTCGAAGCTCTCGCCCGCGAGCAGGATCTGACCCTGGGCATCCTCGGCCTTGATAACCACGCGCAGGGTCAGCTCCACCTCGCGCAGGCGCGCACGGGGGTCAATCACCACCTGGCGGCGGCTGGTGTCGTGGTCGGTGACGGTCAGGCGCAGGCTAGCCCTGGCCGCGTCGCTCACCAGCTCACCGCCGTTCTGTTGCAGCAGGCGCCCGAGGGCCGCAGCGAAGGCAGGATCCGGCTGTTTGCCACCGAGGTGGACGCGTCGCATGACCGGCGGCAGCTCGATCATGCCGCGCGGGGCGAAGCCGCAGGCGGAGAGGGCGAGGGTAAGCCCTCCAAGCAGGAGAGTGCGGCGGGGTGGCGTTGGGTGCCTTGTTAGATATTTGCTCATTCACCCTCTCCCCCACCCCTCTCCCTCAAGAGGGAGGAGGGGTTTGGAAACACGAAAAACCAGGGATATGGCCCATCTTCTCCCCAGGCGGGGGCAGGGGTTAACCCGCCACCAGGTTGATCAGGCGGCCGGGTACGACGATGACCTTCTTTATGCTCTTGCCTTCGAGGAAGCGCTGTACGTTGGCCTCCGCCAGCGCGGCCTGCTCGATCGCCTCGCGCGAGGCGTCCACCGGCACCTCGACCTGTCCGCGCAGCTTGCCATTGACCTGCACCGCGAGGGTGATGGCGTCGCGCACCAGCGCGTCCTGATCGACCACCGGCCAGGCGGCCGTGGCGACCAGCCCCTCATGGCCGAGGGCGTTCCACAGCGTTTCGGCGATGTGGGGCACGATCGGAGCGAGCATCAGCACGGTCGCCTCCAGTGCCTCTTGGCGCACGGCGCGGCTCGGCTCGGTGTCGTCCAGTTTGCCGATCTCGTTGAGCAGCTCCATCACGGCGGCGATGGCCGTGTTGAAGGTCTGGCGGCGGCCGTAGGCATCGGTGACCTTCTGGATGGTCTCGTGCAGCTTACGGCGTGCGGCCTTCTGCGCGTCGGGAAGCAGCGCCTTGTCCACGGCGGGGATCGCGCCCTGGGCGACGTGCTCGTGCACCATGCGCCACAGGCGTTTGAGGAAGCGGTGGGCACCCTCCACGCCCGCATCCGACCACTCCAACATCTGTTCCGGCGGGGCGGCGAACATCATGAACAGGCGCACGGTATCCGCGCCGTAGCGTTCGATCATGGCCTGCGGGTCAACGCCGTTGTTCTTGGACTTGGACATCTTCTCGGTGCCACCGACGATGACCGGCTGGCCGTCGGCGATCAGCCTCGCGCCGGTGATGCGGCCGCGCTCGTCGCGTTCCACCTCAACCTCGGCCGGGTTGTACCAGGTCTTTTTGCCCGAGGCGTCCTCGCGGTAATAAGTGTCGGCCACCACCATGCCCTGGGTGAGCAGGCGGACGAAGGGTTCGTCGCCCTCGACCAGGCCCTCATCCCGCAGCAGTTTGTGGAAGAAACGAGCGTACAGAAGGTGCAGCACGGCATGTTCAATGCCGCCAATGTACTGATCGACCGGCAGCCAGTACTTGGCACGCTCATCCAGCATGGCCGCATCGTTGTTTGGCGAGGTGTAGCGGGCGTAGTACCAGCTCGACTCAAAGAAGGTGTCGAAGGTGTCGGTCTCGCGCTCGGCGGCCCCACCGCACACCGGACAGGTGGTATCGATGAATTCGCGCATGGACTTGAGCGGCGATTGCGGGCCGTTCATCTCCACATCAAGCGGCAGCACCACCGGCAGCTGGTCCTCCGGCACCGGCACCGCGCCGCAGGTTGGGCAGTTGATCACCGGGATCGGGCAGCCCCAGTAGCGCTGACGGGACACGCCCCAGTCGCGCAGGCGGTAGTTGACCTTCTTGTGGCCCTTGCCGTGCTCAGCAAGGTGCGCGGCGATGGCATCGATGGCCTCGGCAGAGGTCAGGCCGTTGAACGGGCCGGAGTTGACCAGTACCCCCGGGTCGGTGAAGGCCCCCTGGCTAAAATCGAAGCTCTCGCCGGTTACTGGGGCGATGACCTGCTTCACCGGCAGGGCGTACTTCTGCGCGAACTCCCAGTCGCGCTGATCGTGCGCCGGGACGGCCATGACCGCACCGGTGCCGTATTCCATGAGCACGAAATTGGCGATCCAGACCGGCACCTTCTCACCCGTGATCGGGTGGATGGCATCGATGCCCAGCGGCATCCCCTTCTTTTCGAGGGTGGCAAGCTCGGCCTCGGCCACCTTGGTGTGGCGGCAGGCCTGGATGAAAGCGGCGAGTTCCGGGTTGCGTTCGGCGGCCCTCTTGGCCAGCGGATGCTCGGCGGCCACGGCCACGTAGGACACGCCCATCAGGGTATCCGCGCGGGTGGTGTAGACGGTCAGCGGTTCACCGCCCTCGATGGCGAACTGCAGCTCCACCCCGACCGAGCGGCCGATCCAGTTGGCCTGCATGGCCTTGACCTGCTCCGGCCAGCCGTCGAGCTTGTCCAGGTCATTGAGCAGCTGCTCGGCGTAGTCGGTGATGCGGATGAACCACTGCGGAATCTCACGCCGCTCGACCAGGGCACCGGAGCGCCAGCCACGCCCGTTGATCACCTGTTCGTTGGCGAGCACGGTCTGATCCACCGGATCCCAGTTGACCACTGCGGTCTTTTTGTAGGCGAGGCCCTTCTTCATCAGGCGGACAAACAGCCATTGCTCCCAGCGGTAGTACTCGGGCAGGCAGGTGGTGACCTCGCGTGACCAGTCGTAGCCCAAGCCCAGCGATTTCAGCTGTTTGCGCATGTAGTCGATGTTGGCAAGGGTCCAGGCCGCCGGGGCGACGTTGTTGGCCAGCGCCGCGTTCTCCGCCGGCAGTCCAAAGGCATCCCAGCCCATCGGTTGCAGCACGTTCCTGCCGTGCATGCGCTGGAAGCGTGCGATCACATCGCCGATGGTGTAGTTACGCACATGCCCCATGTGCAGCTTGCCGCTCGGGTAGGGGAACATCGATAGGCAATAGAACTTCTCTTTCGCCGGGTCTTCCTTGGCAGTGAAGAGGCCGGCGGCCTCCCAGCGCTGCTGGGCGTGCTGTTCGATGTCTCTGGGGTTGTACTGCGCGTGCATGGCGGAAAGGTCTGGAAGTCGAGACTGACAAGGATACCAAATGCCCCGCCCTCCTTGCGTGTCATGTGCTTAACTTTCCATGAGGTCCCGTGGAGGAGATGCGATATGCCGAATGATGTCGAAGGACGCCTGCGGGAAGACTACCGGGCGATGAGTGAGCGTGTGCACTAGATCCTGCAGCATGCCGGGGAGGGGGGCACACCCTGGAGGAGGCCCTGCTCAAGGCGCGTGAGCAGGCCTACACCCTAGGCGAGCTGAGCCGTCGTTGTTTCCATCGTCCCGGCATGGGATGAGAGCGCCGCAGGTGAGAAACGCTCATGAACGAGCTGGCGCCGCTGGGGTTCTTGTCCGCCCTCCTGCTCGGGCTCTCCTATGGGAGGATGGCGTGCAGCATCGCCTGCGTGTCGCTGCTCGGGGCCATGGTCGCCCTGGGCCGGGTGTCGCTGTAGGGCGTCAGCCCCGGCGCTTTCGGATCAGGCTGCGCAGGGCGAGGCTGGTCAGTCCCAGGCCGGCCAGCAGCCACAGCGGCCACTCCCCCCAGCGCACGAACGGGGTGGTGCCCTGCATGGGCGTGATCTCGCCGCGCAGCACCGCCTGCTCGAACTGGGAGGTACGCGCCACCACCCGACCATGCGGGTCGATCAGGGCGGAGATGCCGGTGTTGGTGGCACGGGCAAGCCAGCGTCCGCTTTCCAAGGCGCGCACTCCGGCGATTTGAAGGTGCTGGTGTGGTGCGAGCGAGTCGCCAAACCAGGCGTCGTTGCTGGCGTTGATGAGGAAGCGAGCCTCGGGCAGGGCGCGGCGGATCTCGCGCGAGAGCGCCGCCTCGTAGCAGATCGACGCGCCCGCAGGGTAGCCGGCCAGCTGGAGGAGGGGCTGTTCATCCGCCCCGGGCGTGAGGTCGGACATCGGCACCTGGATGAAGGCCTTAAACGGCTCGATCAAAAAGCGCAGCGGCAGGTACTCGCCGAAGGCCACCAAATGGCGCTTGTGGTAGCGGCCGCCCTCGATGGGCAGGGTCAGTAGGGCGTTGTAGAAATGACCGAAGCGATCCTCGTCGAACACCCCAGCGACGATCTGGATACCGTGCTCGCGGGCCTTGTCCTGCATCTCGATCAGGAACGGTGCGGCCTGTGACACGAGGTCCGGCACCGCCGTCTCCGGCCACAGAATCAGCCGGGCATCCGTGTTCGCCTCGGTGAGCGTGCGGTAGATCGCAAGGGTGGCCTCGAAGTGCTCGGGGTCGAATTTGCGCGCCTGGTCCACATTGCCCTGCACGATAGCCACCGACACCGGCTCGCCGGCAGGCTGAACCCAGGCAATCTGTCCCAGCGCGAATCCCGCGCTCCACACCCCCGCCAGCAGAGGCAGGGCCATGCGGGCCGTGCGGCGCTTAAGCAAGCCGACGAGGGCGGCCGCGCTCAGCACCACGGCAAGGCCCATGCCGTACTCGCCCAGCAGCGGGCCGAAGCCCGCGAGGGGCGTGGCCAGCATGCTCGCGCCGAGGTTCAGCCAAGGGAAGCCGCCGAGGAAGAGGCCGCGCACGAGCTCCAGCAGCAGCCAGGCCAGCGGCAGGGCGAGGAACAGCCGCACCGGTGTGCTGGGCGCGCTCAGCCGTGCGGCAAGCTCGCCGGCAAGGGCCGGGAAGGCCGCCACTACGGCGACAAAGAGGAAGGTGATGAGGCCCGCGACCGGGGCGATGGCGTCACCGAACAGGTGGAGGCTGTTATAGACCCAGCTCACCCCCACGCCGAACTGGCCGAGGCCGAAGGCGTAGCCTATCCAGCGTGCCTCACGTGGCGTGGCCCCCTGCCAGAGCCAGAATAGCCCCGCGAGGGCGAGGATGGTGATAGGCCACAGATCGAAGGGGGCGAAGGCCAGCGGCAGGACTGCGCCGAACAGGAGGGCGAGGAGGCAGGCGGTCCAGGGAGAGAGGCGAGGCATGATGGGGTAAGGTGGCCGGAGGCTCAATGATTCGGGCGCATCACAGCGGCACGTAGGCTTTCTGTAGGAAACCCGCCTCGGGCCGATGGGCCTTTCGGCTCTTTATCACGGCGAGGGCGCCGCTCCTACGGCGAGGCTATGGGGCTGTGAGGAACCCATCCGCGCCAATGGTCTTAAGTTTGCCTTATCTTGCTTCCATGCTCCCCGCGGATTGGATACGTGATACCCGCAGGCGGTGCAGGCGGCGGCTGTCGGCGCTGACTACGCGGAACTCGAAGCCGTCCAGCACGATGCGCTCATCCTTCTGTGGCAGATGGCCGAGGGTGTGGGTGACCAGTCCGCCGACGGTGTCGAAGTCCGTATCGGGCAGGTGGGCACCCACGGTTGCGTTGAACTCCTCGATCGGGGTGAGGGCATGGATGATGTAACGGTCTTGCCCCGCGGCGCGGATGTGAACGTCTTCCTCCACATCGTACTCGTCCTCAATGTTGCCGACGATCTGCTCAAGGATGTCCTCGATGGTGATCAGCCCGGCCACACCGCCGTACTCATCAATGACCACACTCATATGGTTGCGCGAGGCGCGCAGCTCGGCCAGCAGGGCATCCACACGCTTGCTCTCCGGCACAAACAACACCGGGCGCAGGTGGGGGGTGATATCGAAGGGGACGTCATGCTTGTTTTTATCCTGACCATTACCCTTCAGCGGGAGGGCATGCAACAGGTCCTTGACCAGCAGGATGCCGACGACTTCGTCGCGGTCCTCGCCGATCACCGGATAACGGGAGTGGCCGGAAGCGAGAACTTGGCGCAGGATGTCCTCAAAGGGGGTCTCAAGCTCGATCACGTCCATTTGACCGCGGGGGATCATGATGTCGCGTGCGCGTAGATCATGCAGTTCGAGTACACCCTCCATCATGGCGAGGGCGGTGGAGTCGAACAGGCCGCGCTCCTGCGCGGTTTCAAGGGTCTCGATCAGCTCTTCCCGATTGCGGGGTTCGCCGCCGAGCAGCTGGACAATCCGGTCCAGCCAACTTCGGGGTTGGCCTGCGCTATCACTGGGTAAGGAATCGTCCATTTAGTCGTCGATGGATTGGTAGGGATCGGGGTAGCCGAGTCCGGCAAGGATGCGTGTCTCGAGGGTTTCCATCTCCACCGCCTCCTCCTCGGTTTCATGATCGTAGCCTAGAAGATGCAACACGCCATGCACAGTGAGGTGGGCGTAGTGGGCCTCGATAGGCTTGCCCTGATCAAGGGCCTCGCGTGCGACTACCTCGGGGCAGATGACGATGTCGCCGATGTACGGAATACCAGTCTCCAGCGGGAATTCGAGTGGAAAGGAGAGGACATTGGTGGCGTAATTCTTGCCGCGGTACTGCTGGTTAAGGGCCGCCATCTCAGCGGTATCGACCAGGCGGATGGTCAAACCCGTGCTGCGTTCGCCTAGGGCTGCGCGTATCCAACGGGTAAAGCTGGCCGGGTCGGGCAGGTCAACGGAACCCGTTTCGGGATATTGAACCTCAAGGTCAAGCATGGATATCAGCCTTCTCATAGGCCGCGACGATGCGTTTGACCAAGGGGTGGCGGACCACGTCGCGGGCTTGGAAAAAGGTGAAGCTTATCCCGTCGACCTCTTTGAGGATCTCGATCACGTGGCGTAGGCCGGAGGTCTGTGTACGCGGCAGGTCGATCTGGGTCACATCCCCCGTCACCACCGCGCGCGAGCCGAAGCCGATGCGGGTGAGAAACATCTTCATCTGTTCGACCGTGGTATTCTGCGCCTCGTCGAGAATGATGAACGCCTCGTTCAGGGTACGGCCACGCATGAAGGCCAGCGGCGCGACCTCGATCACGTTGCGTTCGAGGTATTTGGCCACGCGTTCAAAACCTAACATCTCGTACAGAGCATCGTACATGGGCCGCAGGTAGGGATCGATTTTCTGCGCCATGTCGCCAGGAAGAAAGCCCAGCCGCTCACCAGCCTCGACAGCAGGCCGCACCAGCACAATGCGACGCACCTCCTCCTTCTCCAGCGCCTCGACCGCCGAGGCCACCGCAAGATAGGTCTTGCCCGTGCCGGCCGGGCCGATGCCGAAAGAGAGGTCATGGGTGCGGATCGCGCGCAAATAGCGCACCTGATTAGCCCCTCGCCCGCGAATGAGGCAACGCGGGGTGCGGATGGAGAACTCCTCGGGCAGGGTCTCCTCCGGCACGCCCTCGCTCTCGTCGCCAAAGCCGCTCTCGACCAAGGCGAGATGTACGGTGCTGGAGTTGAGCACGGTTCGCTCGGTCTGGGCATACAGTTCGTTCAGCAGCTTAACGGCGGTGCCGGCCGCATCCTCGGGGCCGATGATCGTGAACTGGAAGCCACGGTTGTTGATCTCCACGCCTAGGCGGCGCTCGATCATGCGCAGATGACCATCGAACTGGCCGCAGAGGTTGGCGAGGCGGGTGTTGTCCTCGGGAGCGAGGAGGAAGGCGCGGGACTTTAGCTGAGTGCTCAAGTTCGGGAGTGGGTCAGGGAAACCGTTACGATCATGAGCTGTGAGTGGAGAAATTTCAATTGGGAGCGGCGTGGGGGCGCTCTTAGGCCGACGCACGGATGTCTTGATCACCGTCAGGCGGACCCGTCCCTAGACCACCTCACCGCGCAGTGAGTTGGGCAGCACCTCGGTGATGCGCACGTCGATCATCTGCCCGATCAGCCGCGCGTTCCCCTTAAAGTTGACCACACGGTTGTTCTCAGTCCGCCCCAAGAGCTCGTCGGGGTCCTTCCGGGAGGGGCCTTCGACCAGAATACGCTGGACGGTGCCGAGCATCGCCTCACTGATCGCGCGAGCCTGGCTGTTAATCAGCTCCTGTAGGCGATAGAGGCGCTCCTTCTTTACTTCGAGCGGCGTATCGTCCGGCAGACTTGCCGCCGGAGTGCCGGGACGGGGGCTGTAGATGAAGCTGAAAGACTGGTCGAAGCCGACTTCGCGGATCAGTTTCATCGTCGCCTCAAAGTCGGCCTCGGTTTCGCCCGGGAAGCCAACGATAAAGTCGGAAGAAATGCTGATCCCCGGCCGGGCCTTCTTAAGGCGGCGGATTTTGGCCTTGTACTCCAGCGCGGTGTGACCGCGCTTCATCGCCGCAAGGATGCGGTCGGAGCCGGACTGCACCGGCAGGTGCAGAAAGCTCGCGAGCTTGGGCACATTGCGGTAGGCCTCAATCAGCCGGTCGGTGAACTCGACTGGGTGTGAGGTGGTAAAGCGAATGCGCTCGATGCCGTCGATGGCGGCGACGAACTCGATCAGCAGCGCGAGGTCGGCGATGCCGCCGTCGTGCATCGCGCCGCGGTAGGCGTTCACGTTCTGGCCGAGCAGGTTGATCTCGCGCACACCCTGCGCAGCGAGCTGGGCACACTCGGCCAACACGTCGTCGAACGGGCGGGAGACCTCCTCGCCGCGGGTGTAGGGCACCACGCAGAAGGTGCAGTACTTGGAGCAGCCCTCCATGATCGAGACAAAGGCGGTCGGCCCTTCCGCGCGCGGCTCGGGCAGACGGTCGAACTTCTCGATCTCGGGAAACGACACATCCACCACCGGCCGACCGGTCGCCTTCACCTCACGGATCATCTCCGGCAGACGGTGCAGGGTCTGCGGGCCGAACACCACATCCACGAACGGCGCGCGTTCACGTAGGGCCTCGCCCTCCTGGCTGGCTACACAGCCGCCCACGCCGATCACAAGCTCGGGCTTGGCGCGCTTGAGCTCCTTCCACTGCCCAAGCTGAGAGAACACCTTCTCCTGCGCCTTCTCGCGGATGGAACAGGTGTTGAGCAGGATCACATCCGCCTCATCTGGACTCTGCGCCAGCTCCATGCCCTCGCAGGCATGCAGTAAATCGCCCATCTTCTGGCTGTCGTATTCGTTCATCTGGCAGCCCCAGGTCTTGATATAGACCTTTTTGTGGGTGGCGGGGGAGGCGGTTGGGTTGCGATTCATGGAGGTTAACCAGTCGCAGTGAATGAAGTAGCCGCATTCTAAACCCCGGATCTCACCAAGGCCATGTATGGCATTAAGCCGGCAGGATCAGGCCGGTGTTCTCGTAGATGTCTTCCAGCGACAGGGCGGCCTGGATGGGAGGGTAGTCGATGGTCAACTTCGCCCCCCTCCAGCTAGGCCACCTGCCAGCCATCATCGTCCGCACGGCTGTACACATTCACCTCTAGCTGGTACCAGGTAGTGCTTGAGTGAGGGCATATCGCGGTAGGTGCGCCACTTCTTCCGTCGGTCGATGGTGGCGCTGGAGGGATGAAGGGACTCACGCTTGACCTTGGCGATGTTCTCTTCGCGCAGGTAATTGTCGGGGCTAAGGTGTTCGATGCGGAATGGATGACCCATGAAGTGCCTTCTTCAAATCCGATGAGCCCACCATGCCATGCAAAAGGGCGACCTGGGGCCGCCCTCGCATAAGCTTTTCTCGGGGACTTATTGCTTGGCCGACGTCCCAGGTGCGGCGGGGGTGGACGGGGCCTTGACCGTCACCATGGGCTTGAGCTTCTCCATCATCTTCGCGCCGATGCCATCCACCTTCTCCAGGTCCTCGACCTTCTGGAAGGGGCCGTGCTTGCTGCGGTAGTCGATGATGGCCTGCGCCTTGGCCGGACCGATGCCATGGAGGCTTTCCAACTGGGCGGCGGTGGCGGTGTTGAGATCAAGCGGCTCGGCGGCCAAAGCCAGCGAGGCATTGAGGCAAAGTGCCATCAGCAGAGGGTGAGCGAATTTCAACATGGCAAACTCCTTGTGCACCCATGCTGGCGGGATGCCAGCAAGAAAGTTGTAGTACTCCTTTAACTGGTTTTCCAGCAGACAACTCCAAGAGTTGGTTTACATGTTTGGTTTTGGCATAGCCTGACGCCTCCCAACCTGGAGGCCTTAGGAAAAGAGCGTCACTCCACCGTCACCGACTTGGCCAGATTGCGTGGTTTGTCCACATCCGTACCGCGCAAAACCGCCACGTGGTAGGCCAAAAGCTGCAAGGGAATGGTGAAGATGATCGGCGCACTGATGCGTCCGACATTGGAGGTGACCGGCACCACGTGGATGCCCTCCGACGCTTCCACGCCCGCCGTCTCGTCGGCGAACACGAATAGCTCGCCGCCACGCGCGCGCACTTCTTCAAGGTTGGACGTAAGCTTGGCCAGCAGGTCGTCCTGCGGGGCAATGGCAATCACGGGCATGGATTCGTCCACCAGCGCTAGCGGGCCGTGCTTGAGTTCGCCTGCAGGGTAAGCCTCGGCGTGGATGTAGGAGATCTCCTTGAGCTTGAGCGCGCCCTCGAGCGCGATCGGGTACATCGCCCCGCGGCCGAGGAACAGGGCGTGCTGCTTGTGCACGAGCTTCTCCGAAAGGGCCAGGATGCGATCCTCCTTGGCCAGCGCGTCGGCGATCTTGCCGGGGATGCGCGAGAGGCCCTGCACGATACGCGCCTCTTGGTTATCGGTCAGGCGCCCCTGCACCTTGCCAATCGACACCAGCAGCAGAGCCAGCGCGATCAACTGGGTGGTGAAGGCCTTGGTCGAGGCGACGCCGATCTCGGGCCCGGCATGGGTCATGAACACCAAGTCCGACTCGCGCGCCAGCGAGGACTCGGGCACGTTGCAGATCGTCAGGGTCGCAACAGTTGGGCGGCGCGCCTTCACATTCTTCAGCGCGGCCAGCGTGTCGGCGGTCTCCCCGGACTGGGAGAGGGTGACGAACAGCGCATCCTCGCTGATCACCGGGTTGCGGTAGCGGAACTCGCTTGCCACCTCCACCTGGCAGGGCAGGCCGAGGATGTCTTCGAACCAGTAGCGGGCGGTCAGGCCGGCGTGGAAGCTCGTGCCGCAGGCAATAATCTGCACCTGCCGGATACGCTGGAAGACCTCATCGGCGGCTGCGCCGAAGATGCCCTCAAGCACACGGGCGCCGGCGATTCGCCCCTCAAGCGTGTCGGCCACCGCGCGCGGCTGCTCGAAGATCTCCTTCTGCATGAAATGCCGGTAGGGTCCCTTCTCGGCCGCGGCGGCGGTCAGGCTGGAGAGCTTCACTGGACGCTCCACGATCGCGCCCTGGGCGTCATACACCACGACCGACTCGCGGCGTAGCTCGGCGAGGTCTCCGTCCTCCAGGAAGATGAAGCGCTGGGTGACCGGCAGCAGGGCCGCCACGTCCGAGGCCATGAAGTTCTCGCCAATCCCAAGGCCAATCACCAGCGGACTACCCTTGCGCGCGGCGACCAGCCGGTCCGGTTGCGCCACGGTGATCACGCCCAGCGCATAGGCGCCCTCAAAATCCATCACCGCCTGCTGCACTGCGGAGAGAAGATCCCCGGTCTCGCGCAAGCGGTGCTCGATCCAGTGCGCCGCCACCTCGGTGTCGGTCTCGGAGGTGAAGGAGTAGCCAAGCGCGGTCAGCCTCGCACGCAGCTCCGCATGGTTCTCGATGATGCCGTTGTGCACCAGCGCCAGGCGATCGCAGGAGATGTGAGGGTGGGCATTGCGCTCAGCCGGTGCGCCGTGGGTGGCCCAGCGGGTGTGGGCGATGCCGAGGGGGCCGGACAGCCCCATGCCCTGCACCTGCGCTTCCAGTATCGCGACCTTGCCCAGGGCACGGGCGCGCTGAAGCCCATCCCCCCAAGTCAGCACGGCAAGGCCGGCGGAATCATAGCCGCGGTACTCAAGCCGCTTGAGTCCCTCGAGCAAAAGGGGAATAACGTTACGTTCTGCGATGGCGCCAACGATGCCGCACATTATTAAGCTTCTCTACATACTTATTGAGCCGAGATTCTTTAATAGGCGTTCTTGTCGTTAAAGATCCGAACAAGAGTCAAAGCAAGAATTTTTATATCAAACCAAAGAGACCAGTTCTCAATGTAGTATAAG